>DAIQBR010000117.1:1712-6575 GCA_036781105.1 Kiloniellaceae bacterium | reverse complement strand
CGCCGGCGTCGGCGAGCGCACCCGCGAGGGCAATGACCTCTATCATGAAATGATGGAGTCCAAGGTCATCGACCTGGAGGGCGATTCCAAGGTGGCGCTGGTGTTCGGCCAGATGAACGAGCCGCCGGGCGCGCGTGCCCGCGTGGCGCTGACAGGTCTGTGCCAGGCGGAATACTTCCGCGACGAAGAAGGCCAGGACGTGCTGTTTTTCGTCGACAACATCTTCCGCTTCACCCAGGCCGGCTCCGAAGTCTCGGCACTGCTCGGGCGCATTCCCTCGGCGGTCGGCTACCAGCCGACCCTGGCGACGGACATGGGCATCCTGCAGGAGCGCATCACGACGACCAAGAAGGGCTCGATCACCTCGGTGCAGGCGATTTACGTGCCGGCCGACGACCTGACCGACCCGGCGCCGGCGACCTCCTTCGCGCATCTGGATGCGACCACCGTGCTGTCGCGCCAGATCGCCGAGCTCGGCATCTACCCGGCGGTCGACCCGCTTGACTCCACCAGCCGGATTCTCGACCCGCAGGTGGTCGGCGAGGAGCACTACAACGTGGCCCGCGAGGTGCAGCGCATCCTGCAGAGCTACAAGGCACTGCAGGACATCATTGCCATCCTGGGCATGGACGAGCTCTCCGAAGAGGACAAGCTCACCGTGGCCCGCGCGCGCAAGATCCAGCGCTTCATGTCGCAGCCCTTCGACGTTGCCCAGGTGTTCACCGGCTCGCCGGGTGTGCAGGTTTCCATCGAGGACACCGTGCGCGGCTTCAAGGGCATCTGTGCGGGTGAATACGATCACCTGCCGGAGGCCGCCTTCTACATGGTCGGTGCCATCGAGCAGGCCGTCGAGAAGGCCCGCAAGCTGGCCGCCGAGGCCGCCTGAGGTCCCGGCTGGACTCTGGCGCGCTGAACTCTAGGAACGGACCTCGCTGATATGGCCGAAGGCAAAGTCGCATTCGAACTGGTCTCCCCGGAGCGCCTGCTGCTCTCCGAGGAGGTCGACATGGTCGAGGTGCCCGGCGAGGAGGGCGATTTCGGCGTGCTGGTCCGCCACGCGCCGCTGATCTCCACCCTCAGGCCCGGCGTCATCAAGGTGCACGACGGCGGCAGCGTCACCCAGCGCATCTTCGTGGCCGGCGGCTTCGCCGAGGTGACGCCGCAGCGCTGCACCGTGCTGGCGGAGGAGGCCGTCGAGGTCGGCGAGATCGACAGGGCCGCCGCCGAGCAGCGCCTCAGCGACGCCAGGGACGACCTGCTCGACGCCAAGGACGAGGCCCAGAAGGCGACGGCCGAGCGTCAGATCAAGGTCGCCGAGGAACTGGTGAAGGCGGCCGGCTGACCCGGCGGGCCGGGGACAGTGCCCGGGGCGACTCGGCCCGGCGACTCCGCCCGCTGCCTTTGGGGGAACCCACCGCCCCCTCCCCGTGTTGTCCCCCAGGAAAGGCTTTGTCCCTCAAGGCTCTACCCCATATGTCCGGGGAAGCCGTTGAATATGCTTAAACTTCCTACTACCCTGCGGTTTCTCGAAACCGTCACAGAAACGGTTTGTAGGCTTGCCCCGGGATTTCATAGCGGGCGGTGCGCAGATTGTATTTGAAGCAGGACCTGTTTTGACGGGGCGTTATCGATGAGCAGCGGTCATTGGAACCTGGACGATATTTCCTGGGAGCGCTTCGATGCCTCCAAGGTGGATCCGGAACTGGTGAAGATCGTCAAGGCCGCCAGCATGGTCGAATACAACGGCGGCGACTACGCGACCTATCTCTGCAACGTCTTTCCCGACGATCCCGAGTTCCAGGCGGCGGCCAGGTCCTGGGCCAAGGAAGAAGTGCAGCACGGCGCCGCCCTGGCGCGCTGGGCCAAGCTGGCCGACGATAGCTTCGATTTCGAGGACAGCTTCGGGCGCTTCCGCGACGGCTACAAGATCGCCACCGACGCCAACGATTCGATCCGCGGTTCGCGTTCCGGCGAACTGGTGGCGCGCTGCATCGTGGAGGTCGGCACCTCTTCCTACTACGCCTCCATCGGCGCGACGACCGAAGAGCCGGTGTTGCGCGAGATCTGCCGCAACATCGCCGCCGACGAGCTGCGCCACTACAAGCTGTTCTATTCGCACCTGCGCCGCTACCTGGAACATGAAGGCATCGGCAGGTGGAAGCGACTTGCCGTGGCGCTCAGCCGCATCGGCGAGAGCGAGGACGACGAACTCGCCTACGCCTTCTATGCCGCCAACGAAAACCGGGATACGCCCTACAACCGCAAGACCTGCGGGCAGGCCTACATGAAGCGGGCCTTCGCCTGCTACCGCCGGCCCCAGGTCCAGCGCGCCGTGGCGATGATCTTCAAGGCTGCCGGCCTCAATCCGCAGGGCCGCGGCGCCAGCCTCGCGGCGCACGCGGCCTACGGCTTCATCCGCCTGCGCGGCCGCATGCTGAAGGCCGCTTAGGACCTTCCCAGCAGCTCGCGGAATTCCGAGACCACCGCCCGGTAGGTGTCCCGCTTGAAGGGGATGACCAGGCCCGGCACGTCCTCCAGCTCGACCCACTGCCAGGCATCGAACTCGGGATGTTCCGTCGCCAGGTCGATGTCGCTGTCTTCGCCGAGGAAGCGCAGCGCGAACCAGCGCTGCTTCTGGCCGCGGTAGCGGCCCTTCCACACCTTGCCGACCAGATGGTCAGGCAGGTCGTAATACAGCCACTGCCGGCTCTCGGCGACGATCTCGGCCTTGTCGGTGCCGATCTCCTCATGCAGTTCGCGCAGCACCGCTTCCTGCGGTGACTCGCCCTTGTCGATGCCGCCCTGCGGCATCTGCCAGATGTTGTCGGCCTCTTTTGCGGTGTCGATGCGCCGCCCGACGAAGACCTTGCCCGCAGAATTCAGCAGCAGCACACCGACGCAGGGCCGGTAGGGCAGGTTTTCGATCTCCTCGCGTTTCGGCATGGTGCTCAGGGTGCCGTCTGAAGGTCGGCGAGGGCAGAGATCGGCGCCAGGGCGAAGCCGCGCGCGGTGATCTCGGTGGACCACTGGGCGAGGCGGTCGAGGGTCACCGGATAGGGCTGCGCCATGGCCACGGCGAAGCCTTCGGTGAGCGCGATGCGTTCGATCTGGGCGAGCCGCGCGTCGATGGCGACGCGGCTGGCCTGGCGCTCGTCGACGGAGCGGTTGTTGACGGCCGAGGGCAGGCCAAGCTCTTCGGCGAGCGCCGGCACCAGCGAGTTCTCGGTGGTGCGGCGGTCGAGGAAGATCAGGCCGCGGTTCTTCACCTCGCGCAGCACCGGTTCGACGGAGTCGCGCGAGGCGGTGAAGCGCGAGCCCATGGCGCCGGCGAGGCCGACATAGGCGCTGCCGCGGCTCAGCACCCAGTCCAGGCGGTTGAGGTTCTCCTCCGCGCTGAGGCCGACCAGCAGCCCCTGGGGGCCCGGGTCCTCGTTCGGGAAGGTCGCCGGCTCCATCGGCAGGTCGAGCATCACTTCGTGGCCGCGCGCACGGGCCAGGGCGATCCAGCGCTCCAGGTCACGGGCGTAGGGGCTGAAGGACAGCGTCACCGCCGGCGGCAGCTGGTTGATGGCGGCCTCGGTGGCGCTGTCGGACAGCCCGAGGCCGGTCAGCACCACGGCGATGCGCGGGCGCTTGTCGTCCATGTTGAAGGGCTGGCGGTAGCGTTCCCAGGTCGGCAGTTCTTCCAGCGCCGGCGGAATCATGGGAATGGCGACCTGCTGCTCGCCGGGCGCGGCGGCGGTCCCGCCCTGCGCCGCGCCGCCCGCTTCTCCCTCTTCTTGTCCGGGTGCCGCTCCAGGGCCTGCCGCCGGCGGCTCCGGCTTTGCCGGCGGTGGCGGCAGGGCGGCGACCGCCGCGGGCGCATCCGGTGCCGCCGCTTCCTGCGCCGGCGCGTCCATCGCCTCGGCAGCCGGCTTCGGCTCCGGCTCGGGTTCCGGCTCTGGGGCCGGCTCGGGCAGGGCCACGGAGGCGGTTGGCGTTTCCGGGGGTGGCGCTTCGGCTGCGTCCTGAGGGGCAGGCTCTTCTGCCGCGGCTGCCTCCGGCCCGGTTTCCTTGGCGGCCCCAGCCGTCGGCGGCGGCAGCGCCACCGTTGCCGCCGGCAGGTCTGCGGCATCCTCGCCCGTCGTCTCCGCCGCCGGCAGGGCCGGTTCGCTCGGCGCCATGGCAACGGTCACCGGCTCGCCGGTGGCCGGCGGTGGGGGCTGCAGGATGGCGAGGGTAACGGCCGCGGCCAGGGCGCCCACGACGACAAACCACGCGGCGGCGAGCACCAGCCGGCTGGTCAGGAGATCGCGCAAGACCGGCCGGGACTCAGGCGGCCCGGCGCGCGCGCAACGGGTGCGCGCGGCCAGGACGCCAGCGCTGGAAGGGGCGACGACGGATCGTCATGAACAGGTTCCGGCCCTCTTTGCGGCGCGACTCCGCGCCGTTTTTTGCGAGACTGAACCTACCTTTTAGTTCACCACCCGCTGATTATAAAGGGCGAGGCCGCGCAGCAGATCGATGGCCCGGGCAAGCTGGTAGTCCTGCTCGGTCGCCTCGGAGAGAGCATGCGCTTCCGCGCCGTCTTCCGCCGGCGCGCCGCTGTCGACGCCGTTCTCCTCGTTGGGATTGGTGAGCGCGCCGGGCAGGTCGGCCTCGCGGCGGCCGGGACGGCCGGCGGCCGCCGGCGCTTCCAGCTTGGCCTGCTCGACCAGGATGTCGGGATCGATGCCGAGCGCCTGGATCGAACGGCCCGACGGCGTGAAGTAGCGCGCCGTCGTCAGCCGCATGGCGCCGTTCAGACCGAGCGGGATGATGGTCTGCACCGAGCCCTTGCCGAAGGACTTGGTGCCCATCAGGATCGCGCGGCGGTGATCCTGC
>DAIQBR010000117.1:0-1702 GCA_036781105.1 Kiloniellaceae bacterium | reverse complement strand
AGGCCGAACCGCCGTTGATCAGCACGATGACCGGCAGGCCTTCCGCCAGGTCGCCGGGCGTGGCGTTGAAGCGCTGCGCGTCGTCCACCTCGCGGCCGCGGGTCGAGACGATCTCACCCTGCTCGATGAAGGCGTCGGAAACCTCGACGGCCTGGTCGAGCAGGCCGCCGGGATTGTTGCGCAGGTCCAGGACATAGCCGCGCAGGTCGCTGCCGACCTCCGCCTTGATCTCCTGAAAGGCCTGCTGCAGGCCCGGCATGGTCTGCTGGTTGAAGGTGGTGATGCGGATGTAGCCGACACTGTCCTCGATGCGGCTGCGGACCGACTGGATCTTGATGACGTCGCGGGTGATGGTGAGGTCGAAGGGCTCGGCCTCCTCGCGGCGAATGGTCACCGTCAGGTCGGTGCCCACGGGCCCGCGCATCTTCTCCACCGCATCGTTCAGCGTGAGGCCGAGGATCGGTTCGCCGTCGAGATGGGTGATGAAGTCGCCGGGTTGCACGCCGGCACGGTAGGCCGGGGTATCGTCGATCGGCGAGACCACCTTGACGAAGCCGTTCTCCATGGTGACCTCGATGCCGAGGCCGCCGAACTCACCCTTGGTCTGGACGCGCATGTCGCCGAAGGAATCGGCGTTGAGATAGCTCGAGTGCGGGTCCAGCGTCGACAGCATGCCCTGGATGGCATACTCGATGAGCTGCTGATCGGTGACTTCTTCCACGTAGTCCGCGCGCACACGCTCGAAGACTTCGGAAAACAGCTTCAGCTGCCGATAAGTGTCGGAGGGATTTTCCTGTGCCGGCGAGAACTGCGGCAGGGCGATGAGTAGGGCGGCAACAAGTGCCGCGATCTGGAATTTGCGCATTAACCTCGCACCTTGTCGTCCGTTGTCGCCAGCCAGGGGAGGGGATTGATGGCCTGCCCTGTCCGGCGGAGTTCGAAATAAAGCTCCGGGTTGTCGCCGGCGGGTTCCCCCATCCGCGCGACCGGCTCACCCGCCAGCACCCACTGCCCGACCACGGCATCGATCCGGTCGAAACCGGCAAGGATCGTATGATATCGCTCGCCATGGTCGATGATCAAGATAAGCCCGTAGCCCCGAAAGGGCCCGGCATAGGCAATCTGTCCGTCGAAGGGCGCCACGACCTGGGCGCCCGTGCGCGCAAGGATTGATATGCCCTTGGCCGTGGTCCCGGGCGTTTCGCTCTCCTGGCCGTAAAGCCGCACCACCCGGCCGCGCACCGGCATGGTGAGGCTGGCCTGGGTCTCGGGGAAGGGCCGCAGCTCCGCCGGCGGCGCCAGGCGGGCGACTTGGGTCTCTTGTTCTTCAACTTGCCGTGAGGCGGCCTCGGCCGCCGCCTTGGCCTCGCGGGCTATCCGCGCTGCCTCCCGGCGTTCCGCCTGCTCCTGGCGCTCTCTCTCCAGGCGCTCTGCCAGCTGGCGCAGGTCCTTGGCCTCGGCGGCGAGCCGTGCCATGCGCTCGGCCGCGGCCTTGCGCTCGCCCTCGGTGGCCGCCTGCAGTTCGGCCTTGCGGGCGAGCAGCGCGGCGAGGCGGTCGCGCTCGATGTTGAGGGCGGCGGTGGCGGTGGCGAGATCGTCGCGTTCCAGCGTGATGCGGGTGCGCAGCAGGGCAAGGTCGCCGATCTCCGCGCGCAGCTCCGCGGCCCTGGCCTCCAGTTCGGGAATCGCGACGCGCAGCAGC
>DAIQBR010000116.1:1363-9738 GCA_036781105.1 Kiloniellaceae bacterium | reverse complement strand
GCTGATCGTGCCCGGATAGCTCTCATTGGCCGTCATGAAGGGCGTCTCGGTGTAGGACAGCGTGCTGACCGAGGTGCCGGAGACCAGCGAGCGGCCGGACTGCGTGAACAGGCGGATCTGGCCGGTGGCGTCGGTGAACTCCTGCAGATCCATGTAGGATGAGATGGTCTTGACGGCAACGTCCCGGCGGTCCTGCAGGTCACCGACCGGCAGGCCCTTGACCAGGTTGTTGGCGACCTGCGAATTGAGTTCCGCGATGACTTCCAGCTCGGCGTTGATGACCTCGACGGCGGCACCGATCTCGGCGTCTGCCTGGGTGCGGTGCTGCTGCACCTGGGTCGCCATGTTGTTGAAGTACTGCGCCATCTCGACGGCCTCGTTGACGGCGTCGAAGCGGTGGGCGGCGACTTCCGGGCTGTTGGCCACGTTCTCGATGGCGCTGGCAAGGTCGGTGATCGAGTTGCCCAGGGCGTTGTTGTTGCCCAGCGAGCCGAACATCGCCTGCATGCGGTTCAGGTAGTCGGCGCGCACCTCGGCATGGCCCAGCACCGTGGTTTCCTGCATCAGGTCGCGGCGCAGGAACTGGTCGATGCGGCGCACGATCTGCGCTGTTTCCACGCCGGCGCCCATGCCGCCCAGCACGCGGTTCTGCTGGTCGTGAATCTTGCGGGCGTAGTCCGGGGTGTTGACGTTCGCCACATTGCTCGAGGTGACCTGCAAGGCGGTCTGGTTGACCTGCAGGCCACTGAGGGCGTTGAAGAGCGCAATGCTGAGCGTCATGGTCTGATTCCGCTAGGGGTTCGCGGGGCCGCTGGGATTACAGGTGCTGGTCGACTTGGACGGAGACCGGCGGCTTGCCGCCGTTCTTCGAGGGGGCGCCCTTCTTCGAGTAGCCGCCGGCCTCGTTCTGCTGTTCCTGGACGGCGTGGACGATGGCCGTGGCGACGCGCTGGTTGGCGCTGCGCGCCGCGTTGATCGCCTGCTCGTTCTCGCTCATCACCTCTTGCATGCGCTCCATGACGTCGGTCAGCTCGTCGCGCAGCACCGGGTCGATGGCGTCGATGAAGGCCGGGTTGGAGCGCAGGTGTTCGGTCTGCTTCTCGTAGGTCTGCACCAGGCCCAGCTTGTGGTCCTGCAGCTCGCCGAAATCGCGCACGCGCATGGCGCGCAGCAATTCGACCTCGCGGCTCATGACCGCGGTGAGGTCCTCGACGATGTGGATGACCTGGCGCAGCTCCTCCGCGGTGGGGGGCGCTGCATCGGGCTGGTTCTCGCTCATAGCTGGTTCTCCTGCATCTTCAGGATTTCGCGTTGCACCGCATCCGCGATGCCGACGCCGCCCGCCTGGGCGATCGCCTTGCCGTATTCGTCCACCATCATGGAGCGGAAGATCTTCTCGCTCTGGCCGCCGCCGAACAGGCCTTCGGTGTCCACGCTCTCGAACACCGGGGCCAGCATCTCGGAAAGGAAGAGGGCCTCGAACTCCTGGGCGATGCGCTGCACGCTCTCGCGGTTGGCGGTGCTGTCGGCGGCCTTGTCGGCCGGCTTCTGGACACCCTGGAGGCGGGCGAGGGCGGTGGTGACGTTGACGTCGTTCATGGTCACAGCACCTCGATCTCGGCCTGCAGGGCGCCGGCGGCCTTGATCGCCTGGAGGATGGAGATCATGTCGCGCGGTCCGATGCCGAGGGCGTTGAGGCCGTTGACCAGCTCCTGCAGGCTGACGCCGGCCGGCACCACCGCGAGGCGCTTGTCGCCGTCCTCGTCGACCTGGATGTCGGTGCGCGGCACCACCACGGTGTCGCCGGTGTTGGCAAAGGCGTTGGGCTGGCTGACCTGGGGCGTCTCGGTGATGCGGATCGTCAGGTTGCCCTGGGCGATGGCGACGGTGCTGATGCGCACGTTCTAGGCCATCACGATGATGCCCGAGGCCTCGTCGATCACCACCCGGGCCGGCTGGTCGGCGCGCACGCGCAGCTGCTCGATATCGGTCATCAGGCCGACCACATCACCGTTGTAGCGGGTCGGCAGGTTGATCTGCACCGTGGTCGGATCGATGGAGCGGGCCGAGGCCTCGCCGGTAAAGCCGTTGATCGCCTCGGCGATGCGGCGCGCGGTGGTGAGGTCCGGGTTGCGCAGGGACAGCTTGACCGAGCGCAGCTGCTCCAGCTCGAAGCCCAGCTCGCGCTCGATGATGGCGCCGTTGGCGATGCGCCCGGAGGTCGGCACGCCCTTGACCACGGTCTCGGCGTTGCCCGCGGCGCTGAAGCCGGCGACCGCCACCTGGCCCTGGGCCACGGCATAGACCTCGCCGTCGGCGCCCAGCAGCGGGGTCACCAGCAGGGTGCCGCCCAGCAGGCTCTCGGCATCGCCCAGGGCGGAGACCTGGATGTCGATGCGGGTGCCCTGGCGGGAGAAGGGAGGCAGGTCGGCGGTGACCATCACGGCGGCGACGTTGTCGCTGTCCAGGTCCTCGCTGCGCGCGTTGACACCCATGCGCTGCAGCATGCCGATCAGGCTCTCGCGGGTGAACACGGCGCTGCCCAGGTCGTCGCCGGTGCCGTTGAGGCCGACCACCAGGCCATAGCCGACCAGCAGGTTGTCGCGCACGCCCTCGAAGTCGGCGACGTCCTTGATGCGCGACGGCGACTGGGCGGCGGCACCCTGGCCGGCCAGGGCGAGACCGAGCACGAGGCTCAGGCCCAGCGCCAGGCTGGCGAACCGGAGGGCGACACTATGAAGACGTACTTTGGGCATCAGGTGGTCCCACGACAGGGTTTGACTCGGGGCATTCAATGCGAATCCCGTGCCAAACGCCCGTTCAGCCGCAATGGCGGGAAACCGCGGATTTCCGGGCCCCGCTGCAGAGGGGCCTCCTGGCGGGCGCCGTCCGGCGGCAAAAGCGGCCCTCAAGGGTGGGAAATTCCTGCCGGTTTTTCAGAGGTTTAACGCGTTATTAACCGCGCTGGCTCAGTGTCGTCGCAGTATTCCCGGTTGCAGGGCTGTTTATGAAGATCGATCGCTTTTCCGGGCCCAAGGCAGCGGCCTCGCGCCGCAGCGGCCGCAGTGCCGCGAGCGGCAGCGGCAGCTTTGCCCGTGCGCTGGCCGAGGGCCCGGCCCAGACCGGCGGCCCCTCCGGGACAACCCCTGTCCATGCGGTCTCCGCCCTGCTCTCGATCCAGGAGGTGGACGACTCCACAGAGGGGCGCGCCAAGGCGCGCCGCCACGCCGACGAGCTGCTGGATCGGCTGGAGGAGTTGCGCCTCGCGCTGATGCTCGGTGAGGTGCCGCTGGCCCAATTGGAGAATCTGGCGCAGCGGCTGGCGCAGCGTCAGGGCTCGGTCGACGACCCGAAACTCGCTCAAATCATTAATGAAATTGAGATCCGGGCCGCCGTGGAACTGGCCAAGCGAGGCCGCTGACGGCGCTGCCGAGGGCCGGAAACGGCCCCAGAAAAATTGACGATTCCAAGGACTTGCCGGGCAAGGCAAATTCCATATACTCCCGGCGCGTTTTGGTACTCATTTACGGGACCACGGATGACTGTAAAGCTGCCGAAGGACTATCGTCCCAGCGAGGGCGAAGAGTTCATGAACCCGAAGATGCGTGAGTATTTCCGGCTGAAGCTGTTGCAGTGGAAGTCGGACCTGCAGCGTGAATCGGGCGAGACGCTGCAGCACCTGCAGGAGGTCTCCCTCCAGGAGCCGGATATCGCCGACCGGGCTTCTCTCGAAACCGACCGTTCGCTGGAACTCAGGACCCGCGACCGGGAGCGCAAGCTGATCTCCAAGATCGACGCGGCGCTCCGGCGGATCGAAGAGAACTCCTACGGTTACTGCGAGGAGACCGGCGAGCCGATCTCCCTGCGTCGCCTCGAAGCGCGGCCCATCGCCACGCTCTCGATCGAATCGCAGGAACGGCACGAGCGCATGGAGCGGACCCACCGCGACGACTGAGCGACTGCAGGGCTGCGGGATGCCATCGATCAACCCCTAAGCCTGGTAAAAGAAAAGGGCCGCGTCATCCTGACGCGGCCCTTTCTCTGTCCTGCATTGCTTTCCGTGTGCGAAGCGGGGGCGGTGCAGGGGAGGTGGGATGATCCGGCTTAGAACGGCCAGATGATGTCGAAGACCTGCTGGCCGTAACGCGGCTGCTGCAGGTCGGAGATCTGGCCCTGGCCGCCGTAGGCGATGCGCGCCTCGGCGATCTGGTCGTAGTCGATGGTGTTGGTCGAGGTGATGTCCTCCGGGCGGATGATGCCGGCGACCTGCAGTTCGCGCTTCTCGTAGTTCACGCGAACCTCCTGGCGGCCCGCCAGCACCAGATTGCCGTTGGGCAGTACCTGGGTCACCAGCGCGGCGACGCGCAGATTGATGGCCTCGTTGCGGTTCACGCCGCCGCCACCGGTCGAAGAGGAGTCGCTGTCGAGGTCGACGAGGTTCGTCGGATCGACCGCGTCCGGAAGGATCCTGGCGAGGTTCGCCTCGTAGCCGAGGAAGGCGCTGGCCGAGGAGTTTTCGTTGGCGGTCCGTGCCCGGGTCGTCGTGTTGTTGATCGCGGCGTTGTCCTGGATCTCGATGATCACCGTCAGGATGTCGCCGACGTTGCTGGCGCGCTGGTCCTTCAGGAAGGCGCGGCTGCCCGGTCGCCACAGCGAATTGGGCTGGCGATCGATGGTCTGCGGCGCCGGCATCGGCAGGGAGACTGCCTGCTGGGCGGCCAGCGGCGCCGGGCTGTCGATGGTGCTCAGCTTCGGCTCCTCGCCGACGGCGGCCAGGCGGTTGAACATGTTGCAGGCGCTGAGGCTGAGGCCGAGGGCGGCGATCAGCGCGGTGTTGCGGGCCATCTTGGCGGCGGTCTTCATGGATGTTTCTCCGGTGCGGGGCATCGTCCTGACTTTCCCTTACTTAGCGTTCGGCGGTGATGCGGGTGGGCACCACCACAACGGTGCCCGTGTCGACGACGACGGCACTGACAGCAGTGTTGGAACTGGTGTTCATGACGCGCACGACGTCGCCCTCGGCGCCTTCTTCCAGGGCGCGGCCCTGCACCGAGAGCTGCAGGCGGTCGGTATTCAGGCGGATCGTCACGAGGCTGTTCTTGGTGACCAGGACCGGTGTCTGCAGATCGGTGCTGCGGACGATGTCCTGGGCGCGGATCGGGCGGCGCGGGCTCATGCCGACCAGTGATGCGGGGTCGATCACGGCGGTGCGGGTCAGGCGGTTGGCCTGAACGCTCATCCACTCGATGTCGCGCTCGCGGATGATCTCGCCGGGCTTCACGCCGCGCCGCAGCACCGGCACCTCGGTGAGTTCCAGCGCGCGCCCGGTCACCGACAGGCGTGCTTTGGGCTCGCCCGCCGCCGGGGCCACAACCTGGGCCAGGAAGCGGCCGTTGCCGGGATCCAGGGTAAGACGGGTGATGCGCAGGCCGCCGCCGCTGTTGCTCGGCAAACGCAGGCGCAGGTCCGGGTTGTCGAGCACCAGCTGGACGTTGCCGTCCAGGCCCTGGTCGGCGAGCGCCGCGCGCAGGGCCAGTTCGATCTCCTCGGCCGGCACGTCGTGGCTGGAGCGCTTGAGGCTGATCCGCTCGTAGCGCGACCGCGGCTGCCAGGCCACGCCGTGGGCCTCGGCGACGGCGTAGAGCCAGCGTGCGCCCACCTCGACGGAGACACCGGGTTCCGGCGCGCGGGCGACCGGAGTCGCCGCGAGGCCGGGGTCGGCGATGCCGTCGAAGAGGTCGCCCAGGCGCACGATGTCGTCCTCGACCACCGTGCCCATACGCAGCACGACGAGGTCCTCGACCGGCACGGCCGGCGCGGCCGTCGCGCTGCCACTGCGCGCCTCGGCAATAGAGCCGAGGACGAGCAGCAGGGCGAGGGACAGCGCGAGGCTTTTGAGGGTCTTGGTCATCAGGAGCTCCCGCTTACCTCATCTGCGTGACGGTACGCATCATCTCGTCGGAGGACTCGATGACCTTCGAATTCATCTCGTAGGCGCGCTGTGCGGTGATCAGGGTGGTGATCTCCGAGACCACGTTCACGTTGGAGGTTTCCAGGGCGCCCTGCACAATGCGGCCGAAGCCGGCCGAACCGGGTGTCGCCACCGAGGCGTTGCCGGAAGCCGCGGTCTCCAGCAGCAGGTTGTTGCCGATGGCGTCGAGACCGGCCTCGTTGGCGAAGTTGGCGAGTTCCATCTGGCCGACCAGCACCGGGGCGATCTGGCCGTCGAGGTCGACGTAGACCTCGCCGCTCTCGTTCACCGTGATCGAGACCGCGTCGGACGGCACCGTGATGCCGGGCTGCACGATGTAGCCGTCGGCGGTGACGATGTCGCCGTCGGGGCTGAGCTGCAGGCTGCCGGCGCGGGTATAGGCCGTCTCGCCGCTGGGCAGTTCGACCATCATGAAGCCGCGGCCGTTGATCGCCAGGTCCAGCGGGTTCTCCGTCTGGATGATGTTGCCCTGGCCGGAAATACGGTAGATCGCGGCCGACTTCACGCCGAGGCCGAGCTGCACACCGGTCGGCACGATGGTGCCGGCGTCCGAAGAGGCCGAGCCGACGCGCCGCAGGTTCTGGTACAGCAGGTCCTGGAACTCCGCCCGGTGACGCTTGAAGCCGGTGGTGTTCATGTTGGCGATGTTGTTCGAGATGACTTCGACATTGAGCTGCTGAGCCAGCATGCCCGTCGCGCCGATGTTCAGGGATCGCATCTCTTTAGTCCTCGCTAAAAGCTAGGGGCTTAGGCTTGGCCCGAGCCGCCGAGCGACTGGATCGCGCGGCGCAGGCGTTCGTGTTCGTCGTTGACCAGCTTGCCGGCGGCGGCGTACTGGCGCGAGGTCTCGATCATCCGGGTCAGCTCGATGATGCCCTGGACGTTGGAGCCCTCGATCATGCCCTGCACCACCTCGGCGTCCTCCGCCGGCAGGACGTCCTGGCCGTCGGGGTCGTAGAGGCCGTCGGACATCTTCACCATGGCCTGCTCGTCGTCGAAACGTGCCAGGCGCAGGCGCCCTGCCGGGCCCTGCTCGGTGGAGATCGTGCCGTCTCGGGTGACCGTGATCTCGCTGGTGTTGGGCGGCAGCGTGATCGGCCCGCCGCCTTCGCCGAGTACCGGCAGGCCGTCGGGGGTCACGATCTCGCGGTCGGCGTTCAGCTGGAACACGCCGTTACGGGTGTAGCGCGGGCCGACCGGGGTCTCGATCTCGAAGTAGGCGTCCCCCGAGATGGCCAGGTCGAGCGGGTTCTCGGTCGAGGTCATCTGGCCCTCGGTGAGATTGCGCACCAGCGAGATGTCCTGCACGAAGCTCATCTTCTCGCCGGACTCCGAGGTTTCCAGGTACTCGACGAAGAGCA
Source organism: Kiloniellaceae bacterium (assembly GCA_036781105.1). Lineage (GTDB taxonomy): Bacteria > Pseudomonadota > Alphaproteobacteria > Kiloniellales > Kiloniellaceae > Pelagibius. The sequence continues at coordinate 2,385 of DAIQBR010000116.1, read as the reverse complement.
TGGCCTGGCCCTTGTAGGCGGGAGTGTTGAGGTTCGCCATGTTGTTGGCGATCACGTCCATCTCCCGTCGCAGGACCATCTGGCGCGACAGCGCTATGTAGCTCGTGTTTTCCATCTTCCTGCGGTTTCCTCGTTTGGGCAGTGCCAGGCTGCCTGCCCGGCGCCGATCTATACGCAAGCGCCGTGCCAGGGTGGATAGTCAACAATTTCAAATAGTTATGATGTTTGCGCCAGCGGCGGAGCAGGCCCGCAGGCCGGTCTCTGGCAGAGCTTGCCCGGCAGAACTTGCCGCCGGCCGGGCCCGGGCCGGGCCGGTCCCGGGTGCGGACCCGGGGCAGTCCCCGTCTTCCACAGCAAATTTGCCGGGAAGCCGTCCGATTCAACTAAGTCTTAACCAACGGCGCTTAGGCTCTAACTGGGCGAAAACTCAAGAGAAATAGGTTAACTGGTATGGCCGATCAGGCGGTTACACAAGACCTCGGCGACATGGAGATCGAGGCAACCCCGAAGGGTGGCCTCAACGGCAAGAAGCTCGTTTTGTTCATCATTTTGCCGCTCCTGCTGATTGTCGGCGGGCTCGCGGGCGCGTATTTCGCTGGCCTGCTCGACCCGCTGCTCGGCGGCGAGGAGGCAGTGGAGGAGGAACTCCAGGAACCCGTGCCGATGACGGTGTTCTACGACCTGCCGCAGATGCTGGTGAACCTCAACACCGGCGGCGGGCGCAAGAACAACTACCTGAAGATCGCCATCAGCCTGGAGCTGACCAGCCAGGAGGCCAGCGTCGAGCTGGAGGCCCTGCTGCCGCGCGTGGTGGACAATTTCCAGGTCTATCTGCGCGAACTGCGGGTCGAGGACCTGCGCGGTTCCGCCGGCGTGCAGCGCCTGCGCGAGGAACTGCTGATGCGCGTCAATGCGGCCGTCCACCCCATCGAGGTGCGCGACGTGCTGTTCAAGGAAATGCTGGTCCAGTAGGGCCGCAGGGACCCCGCCGGGATCCGGCGGGACTCTGTATAAGTAATTGA
>DAIQBR010000116.1:0-1325 GCA_036781105.1 Kiloniellaceae bacterium | reverse complement strand
GGCCAGGGCCGAGGAGGGAGACCCCGAGGCCGAGGCCGAGGGCGACGCCGGCGCTTCGGATGGAGGCGCTGCCGCCGGCGGCGGCTCGACCCGCGTCCTCGACCAGAGCGAAATCGACAGCCTGCTCGGCGTCGCCGGCGCCGGAGCGGAAGACGGCGAAGAGTCCGGCATCCAGGCGATCCTCAACTCGGCCCTGGTATCCTACGAGCGCCTGCCGATGCTGGAGGTGGTCTTCGACCGCCTGGTCCGCATGATGTCGACCTCGCTGCGCAATTTCACTTCCGACAACGTCGAGGTCAGCCTCGACAACATCACCTCGGCGCGTTTCGGCGACCACATGAACTCGATCCCGCTGCCGGCCATGCTCTCGGTCTTCAAGGCCGAGGAGTGGGACAACTACGGCCTGATGACGGTCGACTCTGCGCTGATCTACTCCATCGTCGACGTGCTGCTTGGCGGCCGCCGCGGCACCGCGGCGATGCGCATCGAGGGCCGGCCCTACACCACCATCGAGCGCAACCTCGTGGAGCGCATGGTCCACGTCGTGCTGGCCGACCTTTCGGCCGCCTTCGACCCGCTGTCTCCGGTGACCTTCCGCTTCGATCGCCTGGAGACCAACCCGCGCTTCGCCACCATCGCCCGGCCGGCCAACGCGGTCATCGTCGTGACGCTGCGGGTCGACATGGAAGACCGCGGCGGCCTCATCGAACTGCTGATCCCCTATGCCACCCTGGAGCCGGTGCGCGAGCTGCTGCTGCAGATGTTCATGGGTGAGAAGTTCGGCCGCGATTCGATCTGGGAAGGCCACCTCACCGCCGAGCTGTGGCAGACCGACATTGCCATCGACGCCGTGCTCGACCAGGTCGAGATGCCGCTCGGCCAGGTGCTGGAGTGGATCGAGGGCAGCCAGCTGGAACTGAATGCCACACCCAATTCCAAGATAGAGCTGCGCTGCGGCGATGTGCAGATGTTCCGTGGCCGCATGGGCCGGCGCGGCGGCCATATCGCGGTTCAGGTTTCCGACAAAATCGTCAGGGAGGGAGAATCTTGATCTCTTGGCTGCAGGACTACGGTCTTGTCTTCGATGTTGTCATCTGCGTGCTGCTGGTGACGACCATCGGCTATGCCATGGCGCTGAACCGCAAGCTTACCCTGCTGCGCGACGCGAAGAAGGACATGGAGAAGCTCTTCGCCGAATTCGCCGCGGCGACGGGCGAGGCGGAAGGCGGCCTCAAGGCCCTGAAGGAAGGCAGCGGAGTCGCCGCCGAGAGCCTGGCCAAGAACGTCAACGATGCCTGCCGCCTGGCCGACGAGATGGCCTTCCT
>DAIQBR010000115.1:658-9755 GCA_036781105.1 Kiloniellaceae bacterium | reverse complement strand
CCGCCGGAGCAGCCCAAGCCCGCGGAAACGCCGGCCAAGGCCGCCGCGGCGAGCACGCCGCCGGCCGTTGCCGCGACGTCGCCGAAAGTGAAGATCGCGGACTCCGCGCGCGGCACCCTGGCGATTCAGAGTGCGCCGGTGCCCGGCTTCCTTGCCTCGCAGTCACAGGGCCCCAAGGCCGATCCCTTCGCGCCGGTCACCATGACGTTCGGCTGGGACCAGCCGGCGGCGGCGGCGGCCTTCCGCCGCGGCGAGAATCTTTGGCTGGTGTTCGACCGTCCGGCGCCGCGCGACGTGGTGACCCGTATCGCCGCCGAGGCCCCGCACCTGGGCGATGTGCGCCTGATGGAAGATCACGGCGCCACCATCCTGCTGATCCGCGCGCAGCCCATCGTGGTGCCGCGCCTCGCACGCGACGGCAATCTCTGGACCGTTGATTTCCGTCCGCGCAGTCCGCTGCCCGAGCATGCCCTGGCGGCGCCCGTGGTGGAGAGCGAGGAGGGCGGCCGGGTGCGCTATCCGGTGATCGGCACCGGGCGCATGCTGTGGATCACCGATCCCGATGCCGGAGATCGCCTGGTGCTGCTGCCGGTCCGCGGCGCCGGCATGGGCCTGACGCTGCCCTACAGCTTCCCGCAGTTTCAGAGCCTGGCCACTCAGCAGGGCATCGTGCTGCAGCCTCTGACGGCCGACATCGAAGTGGCGACGGTCAACAGCGGGGTGCTGGTGCGTGACCGCAACGGCCTGCTGGTCTCGGCGCCGGAGGATCGGCGCACCGCACAGCGCGCGTCCGATCCCGTCGTCGCCTCGCCTGGCCTGCTCGATCTCGAGACCTGGCGGCGTGGCGGCATCGAGCGTTTCCAGGACAACCGCCAGGCCCTGACGCGCGGCACCATCGGTGTGAGCGGCGACCGCCTCGGCATCGCGCGCCTGGAACTGGCTCGCTTCTTCTTCGCCCACGGGCTGGAAAGCGAGGCTCTGGGTGTCCTAGAGGTTATCCAGTCGGACAACGAGCGCCTAGCCCCCGACCCCGAGGTCGTGCTGATGAAGGCCGCCAGTCAACTGATGATGCGGGACTACAATGCAGCGGCGGCCAGCCTTGCACATCCTGCGCTCACCGGAGAGCGTGAGGCGCTGTTGTGGCAGGCGGCGCTGGCCGCCGAAGCGGAAGACTGGATGGCGGCGGCGACCGGTTTCGCCGCGACGATCGACCTCATCGAGCCCTATCCGTCCCACGTGCGCCTGGAACTCGGCCTGGCCGCCGCGGAATCCTTCCTGCGGTCGGGCGACATCGACGGTGCGGCAGCCCAGCTCAGCAGCCTGTTCCGCTATGGCCTGGACGACCGCGAGCTGGCCCAGCTGAAAGTCGTGCAGGGTAAGCTCGCGCTCGCCAAGGGTGAGCCCGAGGAGGCCCGGCGCCTGTGGACGGAAGCACGCGATGGTCCCTACCGGCCCTCGCAGGCTCGCGCTCGCCTGGCTCTCATCGAACTCGGGATGGAGGAGGACACGCTGTCACGCGACGCAGCCATCGAGGAGCTTGAGCGTCTGCGCTTCGCCTGGCGGGGCGACCTCTTCGAATTCACGCTGCTCCGCAAGCTGGCCGAACTCTACGTCGAAGAGAACCGCCATCGCGACGCGCTCTACGCCCTGCGCTCGGCGGTGATCAACTTCCCCGAAGGCCCGGTGGCGCAAAGCGCGGCGCAGCGCATGCGCGAGATCTTCGCCGAGATCTACCAGGGCCCCGGAGATCCTGGGGTGCCGCCGCTGCGCGCGCTGGCGCTCTACGAGGAGTTCATGGAACTGACGCCGGCGGGGCCGGAAGGCGACAGGATCATCGCCGGCCTTGCCGACCGACTGGTCGAGGTCGACCTGCTGGACCGCGCCGCCAAGCTGCTGGAAGGCCAGGTGGAATACCGCCTGGAGGGCGAGGACAAGGCCCGCATCGGCGCCCGTCTCGCCCTGGTGCACATGCTGGATCGCAATCCCGAGGCCGGGTTGAAGGCGCTCGACATGAGCAAGGTCGAGGATGTCTCGGCGCCCTTGACCGCACAGCGCCGCCAGCTGCGCGCCCGCGCGCTTTCCGACCTCGACCGTTCGGGCGACGCGCTGGAACTGCTGGCAGGGGACGAGAGCCTGGAAGCCGAACAGCTGCGCGCCGATATCCACTGGCGCAATCGCCAGTGGCAGCAGGCGGTGGAGTCCTTCAGCAAGCTGATCCCACTGCTGCCGCCGCGCGGCGAAATTGCAGAGGCGGAGAGTCAGCTGGTGGTGAATCTCGCCGTCGCCTTGCTGCTGGCCGATGAGCCTGTCGAACTGGCCGACCTCAACCGCCGCTACGGCGCCGCCATGGCAAAGGGTCCGCATGCGGATACCTTCCGGCTGCTGGTCGGGCAGGGCGAACGCTTCACGGTGACCTCGATCGCCGACGAGCTCAGCAAGGTCACTCAGGCGCAGGACTTCATGGCCAACTACCGTGCCCGCCTGCGCGACGCCAACCTCAGTGAAATGAACTGACCGGCCCCACGGGTCGGTACGCGCCCGGCGGCTCAGCAGCTCGGGCAGCGGGTGTGCAGCACCGCGATGGCGCGGTCGTCGATCTCGATGTCCTTGGCGACGATCACCTCCCAGCAGTCACGCCAGCCGCGCTCGGTCCGGATTCGGTGGCAGCCGTCGCACTCGACCATGGTGGTCCGCGCGTCCTTCGGCGGTGAGGATCGCTCCGCCGGGACATCGAAGGCAAACTGCAGGGCGCAGATGAAGGCCACCTCGCTCAGGTGGCCGGGCGCCATCGTCATTGTCATGTGGCGTTCCTGGTTCGGCGAGTCGCAACGGAAGGGGATGAGCAGCGGCGTGGCCTTGCGGCGCACGGTGCCGACCATGTTGCGGTAGATGCTGCGGTTGCCCTCATCCAGGATGAAGTCCCACAGCGGCCGGCCGAGTACGGCCGCCGGATCGGGGTTGCCGCCGTTGGCCGCGGCGAAGCGGCACCACTCGTCGTTCACTTCCGTGATGCGGTCCTCCGCATCGATCCGATAGATCACCGACCCCGCCATGACGTCCCCCTCCAAGCGGGACTCAGCTTTGACGCCGCCCCATTTTACACTGCTGGTGCAGATTGTGTAGGCGAATGAGTGGTTCCCGAATGGCGGTACTCGCTCCACCGTCCGTCGCGGGAGATCCGCTACAGGAAGGGGGCCGGCTCGGGTACCGGCTCGCTGGCGATGGCGATCGCCTCCTTCAGCGTGAAGGCGCCGCCGAACAGGGCCCGGCTGGTAATGGCCCCGGAAATGTTGCCGAGCAGCCGCAGCACGGAGACATCCTGCAGCGACTTCACCACGCCGCTGGCGATGACCGGCGTCTTGATGCTGCCCGCCAGTTCCGTCGTATGCGACATGCTGCTTTCCGGCTCGTCGTCGTCGCGGTCGATGTCGGTGTAGATGATGGCGGCCAGCGGGACATCTTCGAACTCGCGGGCGAACTCAACGGGGGTGAAGATGGTGGCCTCACGCCAGCCCTCGACGACCACCTTGCCGGCGCGCGCATCGACGGAGACGATGACCTGGTCCGGGTAGGCTGTCGCCGCCTCGCGGACGAGGTGCGGGTACTTCACCGCCGCGGTGGCGATGACCACGCGCCGCGCGCCGGCATCGATCCAGTGGTGCACGCGCTCCATCGAGCGGATCGCCCCGCCGACCTGCACCGGGCAGCCGGCCTTCGCGATGATCTTGTGAATGATGTCCGCATTGTCGCCGTCGTTGAAGACGGCGTCCAGGTCGACCACGTGAAGCCACTCGGCACCCTGTCCGGCGAAGTCGCAGGCAGCTTCCACTGGGTCGACGTCATAGACCACGGGGGCGTCGGCGCGGCCGCGCCGCAGATTCACGCAACGCCCTTTCTGCAGCTCGATGTCCGGATAGATCATCATGACGACCTCCCTTTCCCTGAGCCTGTCCGCAGGACTCCCATATTGCGACCGGCGAAGCTGTCTGGGAAGGAAAATCGGCGGCGACCCTTGCGGGCGGCACTGTGCCGGCTAGCCGTAGCTCTGCACCAGGCTGCCGGCCACCATGTACCAGCCGTCGACCAGCACGAAGAAGATCAGCTTGAAGGGCAGCGAGATCATGATCGGCGGCAGCATCATCATGCCCATCGACATGAGAATCGAGGCCACCACCATGTCGATGATGAGGAAGGGCAGGAACAGCAGGAAGCCGATCTCGAAGGCGCGGCGCAGTTCGCTGATCATGAAGGCCGGGATCAGCGCGCGCATCGGTGTCGCTTCCGGGCCCTCGACCTCGCCGGCCTCGGTGATGTCCAGGAAGAGGCGCAGGTCGTTCTCGCGCACGTGGCGCAACATGAACTCGCGCACCGGCTCCTGGGCGCGGTCGAAGGCCTCGAACTCGGTGATGTCCTCGGAGATGAGCGGCTCCAGCGCCTGGTCGTAGACCGCCTCCAGGGTCGGCATCATGACGAAGGCGGTGAGGAAGAGGGCGAGGCTCACCACCACCGAGTTGGGCGGCGTCTGCTGCAGGCCCATGGCGGTGCGCAGGAACGACAGCACCACGACGATGCGCGTGAACGAGGTCATCATCACCAGGATCGACGGCGCCAGGCTCAGCACCGTGATGAGGGCGATGAGCTGGATGATGCGCCCGGTGGTGGTGCCCGCGGTCTCTGCGCCGAGGTCGAAGGTGAGCGCCTGCGCCAGCGCGTCGCCGGGCAGCAGCAGTACGACGCCGCACAGCAGAAGGGAGAGAAGGGAAGGCAGGTGCTTCACGATGACGGCCCCCGCAGCTTGCCGGCCAGGCGCCCGACCAGGCCACCCGCGGAGCCCGCGCCGGCGGCACCGGGTTTCGGCGGCGCCGCCGCGGCGGGCTTGCCCGGCGGTGCGGCAATGCCGCTTTCGATCAGCAGGTCGGCGCTTGCGCCCAGCAGCACCAGGTGCTCGCGGTCGTCGCGGCGCAGCAGGACGAGTTTATGCTTGGCATCCAGTGGGCGGACCTCGACCAGCGCCAGACGCCGCTCGCTGGCGCTGCTCGGCGTCATCGCCAGGCGGTCGCCGAAGCCCGAGCGGCGCACCAGGGCCGCGAGACCCGCGATGAGCAGCAGCACGAAGCCCAGCGCCAGGAAAAAGCGGAAATACTCACCGAAATCCATAAAACTGTCCCAATCGTCCCCGGCTGTCTCTGCCGTGCGGCCCTACGGCTTTTCGCCGGAGGGTGTGTTGTAGGCGGTCAGCGCCCGGCGCCGGTCGGTCGCCTCGCTCAGCAGCTGCGCCAGTTCGTTGAGGCCGGCGCGCAGGTTCTCGCCCAACTGGGTCACCTCCTCGAGCAGGCCGAAGAGGCGCGGGCGCAGCGGCGCGGCCTCGGCCGGCTTCAGCCGCTCGACGGCGCGGCACAGCGCGGTCACGTCCTGCTCAATCGGCGCGAGGTCGACGATGGTGCCGGTCGACAGGCCCTCGCGCGCCTTGCGCAGGCGCGCCGACAGCGAGTGCATTTCCGATTCGAATCTGGCGGTCTGGCTCATCCCGGTTACTCCTCATCTCCGTCCGGGCCTGTGCCCGGTGCTGTGTTCTGCGTGCCCCCTGCGCTGCCGGTAGCATTGCCGGTAGCGCTGCCGGTAGCGCTGTCGGTGCGGTAGAGGTAGCGCAGGATCTCCGCGACCCCGGCCAAGGCGGCCAGGGGGATCTCGCTGTCGACCTCGACCGCGGCCAGGATCTCGGCGAGATCGCTGTCGGTGCGCACCTTTACGCCCCGCTCGAAGGCGATCTGGAGGATCTGCTCGGCGACCGCGCCGCGGCCGCTGGCGACCACCCGGGGCGCGCCGTGGGGCGCCGCGCCCTCTGCCGGAGGCCTGGCGCCCGATCGCTCCCCCGACCGCGCACCCGACCGCTCCCCCGACCGCTCGAGGGCCTCGGGCGTCACGTTCTCCAGTGCGATGGCGAGGCTGCGGTCTGGCCCTGGCTTCTGCGTCACGCTCAATCCAACCTCAGGCGGCCGCGGCCCGAAGGGGCCGGCCTGCCGCCAATGGTGACCGATCATGCTTAATGAATGGTTAGAAGCCGCGCTGCGAGAGCCGCCGCAGGGCGGAAAAAACGCCAGGGATAAGAGAGGATTAGAGGGGGAGGGCGGACAGGGTCTGGATGGTTAAGTCCCGGTTTCCTTCTTGGGGTCGCCGCCGGCGCCGGCGCCGCCCTTGAGGGCCTCTGCGAGGGCCTCGTCGTCCTCCACGGAGGCCGCCGCGCGGTTTTCCTCCTGGATGCGCTCGAAAATCTCCCGGCGCAGCACCGTGGCGTCGCTGGGGAACGTGAACCCCAGCTTGATCGACTTGCCGCGGATATCCACCACGGTCACTTCGATGTTGTCATTGATGATGACAGACTCGCCAATTTTGCGTGTCAGATACAGCATCGCCCTCTTGGCTCCCCCCGCTCCGTGGACCCCACCCTTCAGGCCCCGGCCCTTGGTTAATATACACAATTTAGCGCTTTTTACTGATTCTTAACAAGGCAAGCATGATCATGGAGCCTGAGGTCCCAGAAATCCGGGGGAACCGGGGCCTCGGACGCGTTCGATGCAGCAAACAGGAACGTCATGGACGGCAAACCCGGACTCCTCAGCCTGCTTGGCAAGCGGATGGATTGGCTGGGCCAGCGCCAGAAGGTGCTGGCGCAGAACATCGCCAATGCCGACACGCCGGAATTCGTCCCGCATGACCTGAAGCCGCAGGAGTTCCGCCGCATGGTGGAGCGCCAGTTCACGCCGACGCTGAAGCCGGAGGCGACCCAGGCGGGCCATATCCAGTCCTCCAGCCTGCGCGCCGACGAGCGCAGCATCGAGCAGAAGGAGCGCTACGAGACCGCGCCATCGGGCAACGCCGTGGTGCTGGAAGAGCAGCTCATCAAGGTGGCGCAGACCCAGAGCGACTACAACGCCATCACCAACCTCTACAAGAAGCAGGTTGCCATGATGAAGATGGCCCTGCGCGGCCGCCAGTAACTCCGCCTGCGGATAGGAAACCAGAGCGATGGACCTCGAGAAGTCACTGAACATTTCCGCTGCCGGCATGCGCGCTCAGGGCACGCGCCTGCGCGTGATCTCGGAGAACATCGCCAACGCCAACTCGACGGCGCAGACCCCCGGCGGCGAGCCCTACCGGCGGAAGCTGGTGACCTTCGACAACGAGCTAGACCGCTCGCTCGGCCTCGAGACCGTGCGCGTCGACTCCATCGTTGCCGACCGCAGCGCCTTCAGCCGGATCTACGAGCCGGGCCATCCGGCAGCCGACGAGGAAGGCTACGTCCTCACGCCGAATGTGAACACCCTGATGGAGATGGCCGATCTGCGCGAAGCACAGCGCAGCTACGAAGCCAACCTGAAGGCCATCGAATCCTCGCGTTCGATGCTGCAGAAGACGATCGATATTCTGCGCTGACGCGCGGGCGACATACTGCGCTGATGCGCGGGAATAATTTCATGAGGCGCCAGGACGGTGCCTCCGACCTGCCAGGATGGCCTCCTTAGACACGCAAGACTGCGCGTCTGAAGAAGAGGGCCCAAGACGATGAATATTACCGGAGCCGTGCAGGCTTACGACAGGATGCTGCGCCAGGGCGGCTCGGCCGGCCTGGAAGCGCGCGACAGCGCCGGGGGCGATTTCTCCTCCATGCTGCGCCGTGCCGCCGAGCGCGCCGCCGACACCATGCTGGAAGGCGAGAGCCAGACCGTCCAGGCCGCCGCCGGAACGGCCGATCTCACCCAGGTGGTGATGGCGGTGTCCAAGGCGGAAATGACCCTGGAGACCGTGGTCACCCTGCGCGACAAGGTCGTCTCCGCCTATCAGGACATCCTGCGCATGCCGATCTGATGGTCCGCTCCGGTTGGGGGAGCGGGTCCGTCGTAGAGATTTGCGGCAGCGCGGGCAGGGGGATCCAGTGAACGGCACGGAAGCCATCGAAATCGGGCGCGAGACGATCTTCGTGATGTTGAAGATCGGCGCCCCGGTCATGCTGCTGGCCCTGGCCGTCGGACTCGCCATCGCGCTGTTCCAGGCGCTCACCTCGATCCAGGAGATGACGCTCACCTTCGTGCCGAAGATCATCGTGATCTTCGTCGGCGTCATGCTGATGCTGCCCTTCATGCTGAGCAGCCTGACGACCTTCTCCCAGGGCCTCTTCGACCGCATGATCGCTCTCGGGTAACAGCCATGCTGGCCGAGCTGCTCCCCGAACAGGCCTTCACCCTGCTGCTGGTCTTCGTGCGGGTCGGCACCGCGCTGATGCTGCTGCCGGGCTTCGGCGAGAGCTACATCTCGCCGCGCATCCGCCTGCTCGTCGCCCTGACCCTCACGGTCGTCGTGCAGCCGGCGCTGCCGGCGGTCTTTCCGGCCCTGCCGGACAGCGCCATGGCGCTGTTCCTGCTGATTTTCGGCGAGGTCTTCATCGGCTTCTTCCTCGGCTCGGTGGCGCGCCTGCTGATGGCGGCGCTGTCCATCGGCGGCATGATGATCGCCACCGTCACCGGCCTCGCCAACGCGCTGACCAACGACCCCACGGCGGCCCAGCAGGGCTCCATCGCCGGCTCCTTTCTCTCCATGATGGCGCTGATGATCATCCTGCTGCTCGACCTGCACCACGTGCTGCTGCGCGGCGTCATCGAGAGCTACCAGATTTTTCTGCCGGGTCAGCCGATCCTGGTCGGTGACATTTCGCAGATGATCACCCGCGTCGTCTCGAAAGCCTTCCTCCTCGGCTTCCAGATCGCCTCTCCCTTCATCGCGGTGGGGCTGATCTTCAATCTCGGCCTCGGCCTGCTGTCGCGCCTGATGCCGCAGATGCAGGTCTTCTTCATCGCCATCCCGCTGCAGATCGTCATTGGCATGGGCATCCTGATGATCACGCTGCCAGCGCTGCTCGGCTGGTTCATCACCGGCTTCGAGGAAGTCACGTTGCCCTTCGCCGGGCTGCGTTAGAAGAGGCGGACCATGGCCGGCGAAGACGACGACTCACAAAAAACAGAAGACCCGACAAGCAAACGCCTCTCGGACGCCCGGGAAAAGGGCCAGGTCCCGCGCTCGCAAGAGGTGTCGCACTGGTTCA
>DAIQBR010000115.1:0-629 GCA_036781105.1 Kiloniellaceae bacterium | reverse complement strand
TCGCTGATGAGCGATGTCGGCGGCGTGCTGCGTGCCTTCCTGGAGCAGCCGCACCAGATCAACCTGGACAACGCCGGCCTGCGCGACGTGCTGACGGCGGCGGCGGTCGATATCCTGAAAGTGTCGGCAATCCCGCTTGCCGTCATCGTGGTCGCAGGCTTGGCCGCCGGCACGATCCAGAACGGCATCATCGTCACCACCGAGCAGATCCAGCCCAAGCTTTCCAACATCGGCTTCAAGCGCGGCTTCAAGAAGATGTTCTCGACGCGCGCGCTGGCCGATTTCCTGAAGGGCCTCTTGAAGCTCATCGTCGTCGGCACGGTGGTCGCGCTGATCGTCTGGCCGGACCGCGACACCCTGCTGGTGATTCCCACCATGCCGGTGGAGGCCATGCTCTCCCTGGTGCAGGACGAGGCGACCAAGGTGATCATCGGTGTGCTCTCGGTGATGACCCTCATCATGATCGCCGATATCGCCTATCAGCGCTTCCAGCACCACAAGGAACTGCGCATGACCAAGCAGCAGGTCAAGGACGAGCACAAGCAGTCCGAAGGTGACCCGCTGATCAAGAGCCGGCTGCGCCAGATCCGCGTCGAGCGCGCGCGCAAGCGCATGATGGCGGCGGTGCC
>DAIQBR010000114.1:4422-9895 GCA_036781105.1 Kiloniellaceae bacterium | reverse complement strand
CATCGCGATCTCGGTGCCCCTGGCCGATCCCATCGACCAGTTCCACAAGGGCATCACCCCGCGCGACGTCCCCGAGGACCAGCGCCGCGTGAACGACCTGCAGATCGGCTATTACGACCAGCTGGTCGCCCGGGGCCTCGTCTCGACGCCCTTCAACTGGGCGCTGTTCACCGCCGCCGACAGCCGCTTTCCCGAGTTGGCGGGCCTCGCCGGCGCCCTGGTCGGCTCGTTCTACGCCCTGCTGGTCTGCTTCCTGATCAGCTTTCCCGTCGGCATCGCCGCGGCGATCTACCTGGAGGAGTTCGCGCGCAAGAACCGCTGGTCCGACCTGGTCGAGGTCAACATCAACAACCTGGCCGCGGTGCCCTCGGTGGTCTTCGGCCTGCTCGGCCTCGCGGTCTTCCTCGGCTTCTTCGGCCTGCCGCGCTCGGCCCCCCTGGTCGGCGGCATGGTGCTGTCGCTGATGACCCTGCCGACCATCATCATCGCCACCCGCGCGGCCCTGAAAGCGGTGCCGCCGTCGATCCGCGAGGCCGCCTTCGGCATCGGCGCCTCGCGCCACCAGGTGGTGATGCACCACGTGCTGCCGCTGGCCATGCCCGGCATCCTGACCGGCACCATCATCGGCCTGGCCCAGGCGCTGGGCGAGACCGCGCCGCTGCTGCTGATCGGCATGAACGCCTTCATCACCTCGGCGCCCGGCGGCCTCACCGACCCGGCGACCGCGCTGCCGACGCAGATCTTCATCTGGGCCGACAGCCCCGAGCGCGGCTTCGTGGCGCGCACCTCGGCGGCGATCCTGGTGCTGATCGGCTTCCTGGTTATCATGAACGCCATCGCCATCTTCCTGCGCCAGAAGCTGGAGCGGAAATGGTAGGAAGGAAGAAAGATCATGTCTGAAGTGCTGGAAAGCCCGCGCCCCGAGCTGGCGCAGGCCGCGCAGCAGGGACCCGGCGCGCTGGCGGCGAACGCCGGCCGGGCGCGCGTCGTGGCGCGCGACGTCAACGTCTACTACGGCGACACCCATGCCCTGAAGGGTGTCGATATCGACATTTTCAACAACGAGGTCGTGGCCTTCATCGGCCCCTCCGGTTGCGGCAAGTCGACCTTCCTGCGCTGCATCAACCGCATGAACGACGTCATCGAGGGCTGCCGCGTCACCGGCGAGATCACGCTGGACAAGCAGGACATCTACTCACGCGACATCGACGTGGTGCAGCTGCGCGCCCGCGTCGGCATGGTGTTCCAGAAGCCCAACCCCTTTCCCAAGTCGATCTACGACAACATCGCCTACGGCCCGCGAATTCACGGCCTGGGCGGCGGCAAGGAGGTGCTCGACGAGATCGTCGAGAGCTCGCTGAAGCGCGCCGGCCTGTGGAACGAGGTGAAGGACCGCCTCAAGGAACCGGGCACCGGCCTTTCCGGCGGCCAGCAGCAGCGCCTCTGCATCGCCCGCGCCATCGCCGTCAATCCTGAAGTCATCCTGATGGACGAGCCCTGCTCGGCGCTGGACCCCATCGCCACGGCCAGGATCGAAGAGCTGATCGACGAGCTGCGCCAGAACTTCACCATCGTCATCGTGACCCACTCCATGCAGCAGGCCGCCCGCGTCTCGCAGCGCACCGCCTTCTTCCACCTCGGCAACCTGGTCGAGTGGGGCGAGACCGAGGAGATCTTCACCACTCCGCGCGACGAGCGGACCCAGGGTTACATCACCGGCCGTTTCGGCTGAGCGCGCGCCCCGCGCGGACAACCCGATAGAGGCAAAGGCCGAAGGAACAGGCGACTATGAACAGCGAACACATCGTCAAGGCTTTCGACGAGGAGCTGCAGCAGCTCAACGCCGCCGTGCTGCGCATGGGCGGGATCGCCGAGGCGCAGCTCGCCGCCGCCATCGAGGCGCTGATGCGGCGCGACACGGATCTCGCCAAGAAGGTGGTGGCGGGTGACGAGGCCATCGATCAGATGGACCTGGAGCTGGACGAGAACGCGGTGCGCACCCTGGCGCTGCGCCAGCCCATGGCCAACGACCTACGCGAGGTCATCGCGGCGCTGAAGATCTCCAGCGATATCGAGCGCATCGGCGACTACGCCAAGAACGTCGCCAAGCGCACCCTGGCGCTGAACCAGCTGGCGCCGCACGAGGCGGCGCGCTCCATCCCGCGCATGGCCAAGCTGGTGCAGGCCATCATCAAGGACGTCCTGGACGCCTACGCCAACCACGATCCCAACCGGGCGATCGACGTGTGGCATCGCGACGAAGAGGTCGACGAGATGTACACCGCGCTGTTCCGCGAGATCCTCACCTACATGATGGAGGACCCGCGCAACATCACGCCCTGCACGCACCTGCTGTTCATCGCCAAGAACATCGAGCGCATCGGCGACCACGCGACCAACATCGCCGAGACGACCCACTACCTGTCGACCGGCAAGCGCATCCACGGCGGCCGCCCCAAGGGCGACCTGTCGAGCTTCCAGGTGGTCAATCCCGAGGACGCAAGCGACACCAAGGGCGGCGACACCAAGAAGAAGGAGGGGACGTGAAACCTCTTGTTCTGATCGTCGAGGACCAGGAAGCCCTGGTCACCATGCTGCGTTACAATCTGGAAGGTTCCGGATTCCGCGTGAACACGGCGGGCGACGGCGAGGAGGCCCTGGTCGCGGCCGCCGAGGAGGTTCCCGACCTCATCCTGCTCGACTGGATGCTGCCGCTGATGTCGGGCATCGAGGTCTGCCGCCAGCTGCGCAGCAAGCCGGAGACCAAGCGCGTGCCGATCATCATGCTGACCGCGCGCGGCGAGGAGACCGACAAGCTGCGCGGCCTGGACAGCGGCTGCGACGATTACATCACCAAGCCCTTCTCGCCGGCCGAACTGATCGCGCGCATCAACGCGGTGCTGCGGCGGAGCAAACCCGAGCTCTCCAGCGAGATGCTGACCTTCGAGGATCTCGCCATGGACCTGGCGGCGCACCGCGTGCGGCGCAACGGCCAGGATATCCACCTGGGGCCGACCGAGTTCCGCCTGCTGCGCCACCTGATGCAGCATCCCGGCCGCGTCTTCACCCGCGAGCAGTTGCTCGATTCGGTCTGGGGCCGCGACGTCTACGTCGAGCCGCGCACCGTCGACGTGCACATCCGCCGCCTGCGCAAGGCACTGAACCAGGGCGGCGAGGACGACCTGATCCGCACCGTGCGCTCGGCCGGTTACTCATTGGATCGGCCTGCGGCGTAGCTCCCGCTACCTTAGTCACCCTCGGACTTGTTCCGAGCATGACAACTAATGATGCGGCAAAGGCAGTGCGTTCACACCGCCTTTACGCACAATCTATCCATACTCCCTGGTTGTACCGAGATTGATCCCGCTTCCGGTCTCAGGGCTCTTCGCGCAGGCGGCGGCGCACCTTCACGATGCCGTCGGCCGGCGCGGCGCGCTCGAAGCCGAGCTCGTCGCAGAGCGCCAGCATGCGGGCGTTGCCGGCCAGCACGTCGCCCCAGACCTCGGCGATGCCGCGCTTGACCGCGTAGTCCATGATGCGCTCCATCAGCGCGCGGCCGAGGCCGCGGCCCTTGTCCTGCGAGCGGATGGTGATGGCGAACTCGGCGCGGCGGTTGTCCGGGTCGGCGACCAGACGCACGACACCCAGGCCGTTGCTGTGGGGACCGCTGCGGTCCGCGCCTTCGGCGGGGAAGGCGGCCAGCGCCATCTCGCGGTTGTAGTCGAGCTGGGTCAGCCGTGCCGCCATGGCCGGGCTCATCTCGCGCATCTGCGCGAAGAACCGCATGCGCACGTCATCCGGATCGAGGTGTTTGAAACCCTCGCGCAGGCCCGGCGCGTCGTCCGGCCGCAGGGGGCGCAGGAATATCCTCTGGCCGTCCGGCAGCGTGAAGCTCTGTTCCAGCGCCTTGGGATAGGGCCGGATCGCGAGGCGCTCGCTGCCGCTCGTCTTCGGGGCGCGATCGAGGCGAACGCGGGCGTCGAGGGCGATCACGCCGTCGCTGTCGGCCAGCAGCGGATTGATGTCGACCTCGGCGACCTCGGCGACGTCGATGACCAGCTGCGAGAGCCGGATGAGGCAGGCCGCGATCTCCTGCAGCGCCGCCGGCGGGCGGTCGCGGTAGCCCTGCAGCAGCTTGTAGACCCGCGTCTGCTGCATCATCGCCTCGGCCAGCACGGGATCGAGCGGCGGCAGCGCCAGCGCCTTGTCGTCGATCACCTCCACCGCGGTGCCGCCCTGGCCGAACAGCATGATCGGCCCGAACTGCGCGTCGGCGACCGCGCCGAGGATCAGTTCCTCGGCCTGCGGGCGGCGGCACATGGCCTGCACCGTGAAGCCCTCGAGGCGCGCTTCGGGCGCCGCCTGCGCGACGCGCTTCTGCATCGCCTCTGCCGCCTGCTCCACCGCCGCGGCGCCCTCGAGGTCCAGCATGACGCCGCCGAGGTCGCTCTTGTGGGTGATGTCGCGCGACAAAATCTTCAGCGCCACCGGCCCGCCGATGCGCGCCGCCGCGGCGCCGGCGGCCGGCGGGTCCGCCACCACCTCGGCCTGCAGCGTGGGAATGCCGTAGGCCGCCAGGGCCTGCTTGGCCTCGGCCTCGTTCAGCCACTCGCGGTCCTCGGCCAGCGCCGCCGCGACGAGGCGGCGCACCAGCGCGGTATCCGGCGCCGCGCTCTCCGGCACCGAGGGCGGCACGCGCATGAGCAGGGCCTGGTTGCGGCGGTAGCGGGCGAGGTGCATGAAGGCGCGCACCGCCTGCTCCGGCGTCGGGTAGTGCGGCAGGCCGTGGCGGTCGAACAGGCGGCGCGCCCCGGCGACGGCCATCTCGCCGACCCAGGCCGCGAAGACCGGGCGGCGGTGGCTGGCGTCCTGCGCCTCCGTCGCCTCGATGACCGCCGTAGCCGCTTCGGTCGGATCGGCCACAGCGACGGGGCAGTGCATCGCCAGCACGGCGTCGTTGGCCGGATCGCGCAGCAGGGCCGCCATGGCCGCCTTGTAGCGCGCGCCCGGCGCGTCGCCGATGATGTCGACCGGGTTGCCGCGGCTCCAGGTCGCCGGCAGGTTCGCGTCGAGGGTCTCCAGGGTGGCCGGGGACAGTTCGGCCAGCTTGCCGCCCTCGTCGATCAGCGCGTCGGTCGCCAGCACGCCGAGACCGCCGCCGTTGGTGAGGATGGCGAGGCGGGCGTCGACTTTCTCTCCGGGGGCCGCGCCGCCGCCGGCCGTGGCGTAGTGGGAGAGCGTCTCCGCCGCGTCGAAAAGCTCCTCCAGGGAATAGACCCGCAGCATGCCGGCGCGCGCGAAGACGGCGTCGTAGACCGCATCGGCGCCGGCCAGCGCCCCGGTGTGGGAGGCCGCGGCTTTCGCGCCCTCGGCATGGCGGCCGCCCTTGATGACGATGACCGGCTTGGCGCGGGCGGCGGCACGCGCCGCCGACATGAATTTGCGCGGATTGGGGATCGTCTCGAGATACATC
>DAIQBR010000114.1:0-4412 GCA_036781105.1 Kiloniellaceae bacterium | reverse complement strand
GGGCATGGGCGATGGATTCGACGTAGAGCAGGATGGCGCGGGTCTCCGCATCCATCGCCAGGTAGTCGAGCAGGTCGCCGAAGTCGACGTCGGCCTTGTCGCCGAGGGAGACAACCTTGGAAAAGCCGATGCCGCGGGGTGCCGCCCAGTCCAGCATAGCCGTCACCATGGCGCCGGACTGGGTGACGAAGGCGAGGTCGCCGGGCGGCGGGGCGACGTGGCTGAAGCTGGCGTTGATGCCGAGGCCCGGTACCATCATGCCCAGGCAGTTCGGTCCGACGACGCGCAGCAGGTGCGGCTGCGCTGCCTCCAGCAGTTGCTGGCGCAGGCCCGCGCCACCGCTGTCTCCGCCCTCGCCGAAGCCGGCGGTGATAACCACGGCGGCGCGGGTGCCGCGCGCGCCCAGTTCGGCGATGAGCTGCGGCACGGTCTTGGGCGGCGTCGCCAGGATCGCCAGGTCCGGCGCCAGCGGCAGGGACTCCACCGAGGGATAGGCCAGCACGCCCTCCAGGCTCTCGTGGCGCGGATGCACCGGCAGGATCGGCCCCTCGAAGCCGCCCTTGAAGAGGTTGCGCGCCAAGACCGCGCCCAGCGAGCCGTCGCGCCGGCTGCCGCCGATGAGGGCGATGGAGCGCGGCTTGAAGAGGGCGTCGAGATTGCGGATGGTCACCGGGCAGCCACCTGAAAACACGTTTGAGAACAAAGCATTGAGCTGATCCTAGCGTAGCATTCGCAGATGACGCGACGATGATCTGGATCAGTCGCGCGCCTTAGCGACCGAGTTCTTGCCGGTAGGCCGCCTCCGCTTCCGACCCGAAGACGCAGAACACCACGCGGTCGATGCTGTCTTCATCGGCCAGAAATTCACGCACCGTCGCCACCGCGATCTCCGTCGCGCGCTGCAGCGGGAAAGCATAGACGCCGGTGGAGATGGCGGGGAAGGCGACGGAGCGCGCGCCGATGTCCTTGGCGATCTTCAAAGCGGTGCGGTAGCAGGAGGCGAGCAGCGCTTCCTCGTTCTGCCCGCCGCCGTGCCAGACCGGGCCGACGGTGTGAATGACGTATTGCGCCTTGAGATCGAAACCGTCGGTATGGACCGATTGGCCGGTCGGGCAGCCGCCGATCTTCGCGCAGGCCTCGCGCAGGTTGCGGCCCGCCGCGCGGTGAATGGCGCCGCAGACGCCGCCGCCCGGCCTGAGTTGCGCGTTGGCCGCGTTCACGATGGCGTCGACATCCAGCTTGGTGATGTCGCCGGCGTGGATTTCTATTCTGGAGTCAGTCGCTTTGTCCATGCACCGCCTCACCGGCAGCCGCGGGAGAACGCTCCTGCCGCCGGTAATGGTACATGAGATAGAGCACCAGCAAAATCGCCGGGATGCCGAGGGCCGAGGCGTAGAAAAAGAAGTTCACGTAGCCCACGGCCTCGACCACATAGCCCGACCCGCCCGCGACGATCTTCCCCGGCAGGGTAAAGAGAGAAGAGAACAGGGCGTACTGCGTTGCCGTGTAGGCGGTATTGGTCAGGCTGGACAGATAGGCGATGAAGACCGACCCGGCGACGCCGTTCGCGACGTTGTCCGCGGTAATCGCCGCCGTCAGCATCACGATGTCGGGTCCCGTCACCGCCAGAGCCACAAAGACCAGATTGGTCGCCGCAACCAGGATCGCGCCGATGAGCAGAGACTTCAGAAGTCCGATGCGCACCACGAGAATGCCGCCCATGAGAGCACCGGCCAGCGTGGCGATGACGCCGTAGATCTTCGCGATGTTGGCGATCTCTTCCTTGGTGAATCCAAGATCCACGTAGAAGGGATTGGCCATAACGCCGAGCGTGATGTCGGAAAGCCGATAGAGACCGACGAAGGCAAGGATCACCAGCGCAAAGCTGCCGTTGCGCGCGAAGAAGTCGACGAAGGGACTGACGACAGCCCCCGAGACCCAGGCGACGGCCCGATGCAGCGGGCCCCGATGGTCGCCTTCTCCCTCGATCCGGCGCAGGAGGGCGGCTTCGCGCAACAGGGTCGCCTGGTCGCGCACCACCTCCGGCTCCCGGATGATCAAGACCGTCACCATGCCGACGCCGACCAGGGCGGCCATGACCGTGTAGGCGGTCGGCCAGGATGTGAATTCCGCGGTATAGAGAGCGCCGGCGCCCGCCGCGATGAGGCCGAAGCGATAGCCCACCTGGTAGGTGCCCGCCATGGCACCCTGAAGCGAACGTTCCACCGCCTCGATGCGATAGGCATCGATGGCGATATCCTGTGTCGCCGAAGCGAAAGCGACCAGCAGCGCGAAGTAGACGATGACTTCCAGATTCGCGACAGGGTCCGTGTGCGCAATGCCGAGCAGACCGGCGGCGATGCCGATCTGCGCCAGCAGCATCCAGCCGCGCCGCTTGCCGAGCAGCGTCGTGAAAGGCGGCACCGCCAGACGGTCGACAACCGGCGCCCAGAACACCTTTATGGAAAAGGTGATGCCGACCCAGCTGAACAGCCCGATGGTCGAAAGGCTGACGCCGACCTCACGCAGCCAGAACGACAGCGTCGAGAACAGCAGCAGGAAGGGCAGGCCCGCGGAAAAACCGAGGAACAGCATCCCGATGACGCGGGGATGCAGATAGACCTCAAAGGCCTCCGCCCAAGAGCGGCGCCTGGTTACCGTGGCTGTATCCTCAGACGGCATCCTTCAGGCGGCTTTCCTTTTTGCGCGCGTGCGGGTCGAGCAGGCGCTTGCGCAGGCGGATCGACTTCGGCGTCACCTCGACCAGCTCGTCGTCGGCGATGTAGGCGAGCGCCTGTTCCAGCGACATGAGCCGCGGCGGGGTGAGGCGCACCGCCTCGTCCTTGCCGGAGGCGCGCATGTTGGTGAGCTGCTTGGCCTTCATCGGGTTGACCTCGAGGTCGTTGCCGCGGCTGTGCTCGCCGATCACCATGCCCTCGTAGACCGGCTTGCCGGGATCGATGAAGATCTCGCCGCGCTCCTCCAGGTTCCACAGCGCGTAGGGCACCGCCTTGCCGGTGCCGTTGGAGATCAAGACGCCGTTGCGGCGGCCCTGGATCGGGCCCTTGTAAGGGCCGTAGCTGTGGAAGAGGCGGTGCATGATGCCGGTGCCGCGGGTGTCGGTGAGGAACTCGCCGTGATAGCCGATGAGGCCGCGCGCCGGGGCGATGAAGGTGATGCGGTTCTTGCCGCCGCCCGAGGGCCGCAGGTCGGTCATCTCGGCCTTGCGCAGGCCCATCTTCTCGACCACCACGCCGGAGTATTCCTCGTCGACGTCGACCTGCACCTCTTCCATCGGCTCCATGCGCTGACCGTTCGGATCGTTGCGGAACAGCACGCGCGGGCGCGAGATGGAGAGCTCGAAGCCCTCGCGGCGCATGGTCTCGATCAGCACGCCGAGCTGCAGCTCGCCGCGCCCGGCCACCTCGAAGGCGTCCTTGTCGGCGGTTTCGGTCACGCGGATGGCGACGTTGCCCTCGGACTCGCGCATCAGGCGGTCGCGGATCATGCGCGAGGTCACCTTGTCGCCCTCCTGGCCGGCCAGCGGCGAGTCGTTCACCGAGAAGGTCATGGCCAGGGTCGGCGGATCGATCGGCTGGGATTCCAGCGGCGCCGGGAAATCCGGCGCGCAGATGGTGTCGGCGACGGTGGCCTCGGCAAGCCCGGCGATGGCGACGATGTCGCCGGCCGCGGCCTCCTCGACCGGAATGCGCTTCAGGCCGTGGAAGGTCATCATCTTGGTGAGCCGGCCGCCGGCCAGCAGCTTGCCGTCGCGGCGCAGCACCTTCACCGGCATGTTGAGCTTCGCAACGCCCGAATGGATGCGCCCGGTGAGGATGGGGCCGAGGAAGTTGTCGGCCTCCAGCGTGGTCGCCAGCATGGCGAAAGGCCCGGTCGCCTCGGCCACCGGCGCCGGCACGTGCTTCACGATGAGGTCGAAGAGCTGGCGCAGGTCCTTGCGCTCCTCGTCCAGGTCGGCAACCGCCCAGCCCTGCTTGGCCGAAGCGAAGAGGGTCGGGAAGTCGAGTTGCTGATCATTGGCCTCCAGCGCGACGAAGAGGTCGAAGACCTGGTCGTGCACCCAGTGGGCGCGGGCGTCCGGCTTGTCGGCCTTGTTCACCACCACGATGGGGCGCAGGACGCGCGCCAGGGCCTTGGCGGTGACGAACTTGGTCTGCGGCATGGGGCCCTCGGCGGCGTCGACCAGCAGCAGCACACCGTCGACCATGGAGAGGATGCGCTCGACCTCGCCGCCGAAGTCGGCGTGGCCCGGCGTGTCGACGATGTTGATCTTGGTGTCGCCCCAGGTCACCGCAGTGCACTTGGCGAGGATGGTGATGCCGCGTTCGCGCTCCAGGTCATTGGAGTCCATGGCACGCTCGGTCACCTGCTGGTTGGCGCGGTAGGTGCCG
>DAIQBR010000113.1:0-9903 GCA_036781105.1 Kiloniellaceae bacterium | reverse complement strand
CGCCGTGGCCGGCTTGCCTGCTTTTCTCAAGCGGGCTGAAAAGCTCTTTGCAGAGATCGGGCCGGTTCCGAATCCCGAAGAACTGGTGCTGCTGGAACGCAACCACGACGAATGGCTCGACTACCGCACGGCCCTGACCATCTTCACCGATACCGTGCGCCAGCGTGTAGCCGAGCACTCGGCGGCCAACTTCGCCGAGTTGAATGCGATCCAGTCCAAGCTCTCGGCGTGGTCCGCCGCGGCCTTCGCCAGCGGCCTGATCGCCCTGGCCGTGACCTGGTATATCCTGGTCTTCCTCATCGGCCGTCCGGTGACCGGCCTGGTCGTCTCGATGCGGCGTATCGCCACCGGCGACACGACCACGAACGTGCCGCACGTCGATCGCGCCAACGAGGTCGGCGACATGGCGCGCGCGGTTCAGGTGTTCAAGGAAAAATCACTGGAGAACCAGCGCCTGCAGCGTGAGGAGGCGCGGCGCAGTACCGAGCTCGCCTATGCCCGCGACGAGGCGCAGGCCGCCAACCGCGCCAAATCGGAATTCCTCGCCAACATGAGCCATGAGCTGCGCACGCCGCTGAATGCCATCATCGGCTTCTCCGAAATCATGGTGCGCGAACTGCATGGCCGGCTCGGGAACGATCGCTACGGCGACTATGCCCGCGACATCCATCAGAGCGGGCGCCACCTGCTGGAGATCATCAACGACATTCTCGACATCGCCAAGGTCGAGGCCGGCAAGCTGGAACTGCGCCATCTGCCGATCCAGGTCGAAGAGCTCTTCACCTCCTGTATCCGGCTCATGGAGGAGCGTGCCGCCAGCGCCGGCGTGGAACTGGTCGTCGAGCCGCCGGAGGAGGTCCCCGTCCTGCTGGCCGACGACACCCGCCTGCGCCAGATCCTCCTCAACCTGCTGTCCAACGCCATCAAGTTCACCCCCAGCGGCGGCAGGGTGATCCTGCGCGCCGGCCTGGCCGACGACGGCGCCTCAGAGTTGTATGTCATTGACAACGGTATCGGCATGACTGAGCAGGAAATTTCTCTTGCGATGCAACCATTTAGCCAGATCGACAACTCCCTTTCCCGGCGTTTCGAGGGCACCGGACTGGGTCTTCCCCTGACAAAAGCGCTAGTAGAACTGCACTCCGGTGAGCTAAGGTTGAGTAGCGAGCGCGGAGTGGGTACCACCGCCACCATCTACCTACCTCTTTCGGTGGGCGACTGTGGCGAAAGCGGTGAGCCCCCGGCGCTACCGCCCGAGAAGAAGCTGGCGCAGGCAAGCCGCTGAAAATGGGCGGGTTTCAGGAGGGACCGAACGTGCAGGGGGCCCAGAAGTGCAAGAGATCGATCCGTCCGGATCGCCGACTGAAGGCGCACTGCGTCAGCGCCTGAGAAGCGATTTCGCTACCTCCATTCTCCACTGGACCGTCGTCGCCCTCTTCATTGTTAACCTTGTTACCGGTCTACGCATCGCAGGCGACTCGCCCGATGCCTCCTGGTCGCGCGCCCTCTCCGGCATCCTGCCGCAAGGCAACGTCTACGTACTGCACATCTGGTCCGCCTGGGCCCTGGGCGCGGTCTGCATCGGCTATATCGCCTTCCTGCTGATCGCCCAGCTCGGCCCGCGCGTCGCCCTGGACGGCAGCCGCCTGCGGGCGCTGTCCTCGCGCGACCGCCGCACCCGCTGGCAGGCGATCAACGTGGTGGTCTATTGGATTGCCTTCCTGCTGGTCGCCGCCGCGGTGATCTCCGGCAGCCTGCTCTATTTCAATATCTCGCCGCTGTCGCAGGCCACGATCGTTACCGTCCACCGCATCCTGGCCTGGAGCCTGGTGGCCTACGTTCTGCTGCACATCGCCGCCCAATGGGCGATGTCCGGCTGGCGCGGCCTGCTGAAGATCCTCACGCCGCGCATCGCCTATGTAGCTGCAGCTGCGATCGCCCTGGCCTCCGCCAGCGCCTTTGCCGTCGGCCTCTTCGCCGTCGACCAGGCGACCCTGCAGAGCCTCGTGATGGCCAGGACCGAAACCCCGCCGCGCCTCGACGGCGACATCGACGACGCGGCCTGGCAGGCGGCCGAGGCCGTCGAAGTGGAGACCCACAACGGCAAGAACCTGCCTGCGGGCAGCATCCTCGTGCGGGTCCGCGCGGTCCACGACGGCGACCACGCCTACATGCTGTTCGAGTGGCCCGACGCGACGCGCAGCCAGAAGCACCTGCCGCTGGAGAAAACCGAGAAAGGCTGGCGGGTGCTGCAGTACGACTACGCACGCCAGGACGAGAACGTCTTCTACGAGGACAAGTTCGCCGTCATGCTGTCGCGCGACTCCCACCTCGCCGCGCTGAACACCTCGCATCTCGGCCCGCAGCCGCTCGACGGCCGCCCCGGCGGGCCCAACGGGCGTGGCCTGCACTACACCACCGACGGTACCCTGGTCGACGTCTGGCATTGGAAGTCGGTGCGCACCGGCGCCCTGGGCCAGATCGACGACGACCATTTCGGCCCGCCGCTGACCCCGCCGGAAGATCCCAACGCGCGCTACACCGCCGGCTACACCCAGGACCCGAAGACCGCCGGCGGCTACACCATGAACTGGAAGGCTTTCAGCGACGAGATCATCGAGCCGCGCTGGCTGCCGCGCTCGCCGGAAGAGTTGCAGGCCCGCATGGGCGCGATCGACCTCGACCCCGCAGTCAGCGACGGCGGGCTCTGGTGGATGCCGCGCGACCTCATGGTAGAGGCGACACCGGAGCTCGATGCCCGCTACCCGGTCGGCACCGTGATGCCCAGCGTCATCGCCGAGGCGCCCTTCGAGGGCGACCGTGGCGACGTTGCGGCGGCTGCCGAATGGCGCGACGGCTGGTGGCGCCTGGTGGTCAAGCGCAAGATTGCCAGCGAGTCGGATTACGACGTCGCCCTGGGCGACGGCACTTTCATTTGGGTCTCGGTCTTCGATCACACGCAGACGCGCCACTCGTTCCATCTGCGCCCGCTGCAGATCCAGCTTCGTTGACGGTCATTCAGGGAGAGCGACCATGCCGAAACTGACAATCCGACAGTGGCCCCTCCCGATCGAAACCGGCAGGTCGACGATCCTCGACGCAGCGCTGGACGGGGGCGTGCCCTTCCCGCACGGCTGCCGTACCGGCGAATGCGGCACCTGCAAGTGCATGCTGCTGTCGGGCGACGTGGCGATGAAAAACTACGACAGCGCCGCGCTCAGCGCTGCGGAGAAAGCCGCCGGCTTCGTGCTGGCCTGTCGTGCCAGGCCGCGCAGCGACGTGCACGTTTCCTGGCTCGGCGGCACCGTCAGCGTCGAGCTGCCGGTGCGCCGCCTCGCCGCCCAGGTCACCAACATCGAACAGGTCAGCCCGCTCATCAAACGCCTCTACCTCTGGCCGGAGGAGCCGTTGCAGTTCGCCGCCGGACAGTTCGCCCGCCTGAAGTTCGGCGATCTGCCGGCGCGCGCCTACTCAATGGCCAACATGCCCGGCGAGGAAGTGCTGGAGTTCCACATCCGCCTGATCCCCGGCGGCCGCGTCAGCGACTTTCTGGCCGATGAACTGAAAGTCGGCGACAGCGTGCAGGTCGAAGGACCCTACGGCAGCGCGCACCTGAAGCCGGAAGACAACAGCCCTCTGGTGCTGGTCGCCGGCAGCTCGGGCCTGGCGCCGGCGAAGTCGATCGTGCAGACCGCCCTCAAGGGCCGGCCGGACCGCCGCGTGCATCTCTATTTCGGCGTCCGCAACGAGACGCATGTCTATGCCGAGCCGGAACTGCAGGTGCTGGTATCGCGCTATCCCAACCTGCGGGTCGACACCGTGCTGTCGGAACCGGAGGGAAGCACCGCACGGCGCACCGGCAACCTCGCCGAGGTCGTGCTGCAGGATCTCGACGCTCACCGTGGCGCCCAGTTCTACGTGGCCGGACCGCCGGAGATGGTGTCTTCGGTCTCGCAGGCGGTGTCCGATTCGGGCATCGGCCGCGATCAGATTCACGCCGACCCGTTCCACGTCAGTGCACAGGATGCGGCGGAAGAGGCCCGTGGCGGCAATTTCGACAAGCTGCTGGGGGGCGTGCGGGGGCTGCTGGGTGTCGGCCGCCTGCGCCACCCGAAGAGCCGGGAGCCCTTCGTGCCGCCCCGCGCGCTGCCGCAGCCGGCCCCCGCGGAGGGCGAGGCCCCGGACGCGGCCGGCATCGCCGGCTCAAGCGGCAACGGGCGGCGTCAGGCGGGATAGCTCGCTGGCAGGAAAGACCGCTGTCGCGGTCGCTTGCGCCGTTCCAATCCGGATCGCCCCCGAGGCAGAAAATGCGGGCTAAGTCCTTGAAAAGATTGGTCGGGGAGAGAGGATTTGAACCTCCGGCCCCTACGTCCCGAACGTAGTGCTCTACCAGGCTGAGCTACTCCCCGGCGCGGCGGCGTTATAGCGGCTCCCCGAACGCAATGCAATGGCGGCGAAGCAACCGCCAGGCACCCGGTTTACCCCCCTTTTCCGTCCGCTCCCTCCGCCGACCCATCCCCCCAAATTGGGCCGACTGTCCTGTTGACCTGCGGGCGCTATTGGGGCGCTATGCCTGCGGTTTCGGACCCTCCGGCGGCGCAGGCCGCCAGGATTCCCCCCGGCGGCCCCGATCCGGTCGCACGTCCTTCGGGGGTCCGGCGCCGACAGGAGTCGTCGCCGACGTACTGAATCCTTGAGAGGCATCATGAAGGCGTTTCGCCGCGCGGCCCTGGCCGCCATTATCGCGGCAGCCGGGCTCGCCTGCAGCCTGCCGGGCGCGGCAGAGCAGCTTTCCCTGTTCCGCATCGGGACCGGCGGAGTCGGCGGCACCTACTACCCCATCGCCGGGCTGGTGGCCCAAGCGATCAGCAATCCGGCCGGCACCTGCGAAACCGGCGAGAGCTGCGGCGTTCCGGGCCTGGTCGCGGTGGCGCAGTCGTCCAGCGGCTCGGTGGCCAATGTGAAGGACATCGTCGCCGGCCGCATCGAATCCGGCTTCGTACAGTCCGACGTGGCGTTCTGGGCCTATTCCGGTGTGAATGCTTTTGCCGGCGAAGGCCGCCAGACGTCGCTGCGCGCCATCGCCAACCTCTATCCGGAATCCTTCCACATCGTCGTGCGGCGCGACAGCGGCATTGCCGGTGTGCGCGATCTCGTCGGCAAGCGCGTGGCGCTGGACGAGGCCGGTTCCGGCACCCTGGTCGGCGCGCGCCTGGTGCTGGAGGCCTATGGGCTTACCGAAGCGACCATGAAGGTCTCCTACCTGAAGTCCGACGACGCCATGGAGCGACTCGTTTCCGGCGATCTCGATTGCTTCTTCCTGGTCGCCGGCTATCCGGCCACGGTCATACAATGGGCCAGCGAGCAGACGGCCATAGCCTTGCTGCCGATCACCGGCAGCGAGAGCGCCGCGCTGGTCGCCCGCAATCCCTTCCTGCAGACGGGCCATATCCCCGTCGGCGTCTACAGCGGCGTCGCGGGTGTCGAGACCATTACCGTGGCGGCGCAGTGGATCACCCGGGAAGACGTCAGCGCCGAGACCATCTACGACATCCTCGTCGCGCTGTGGCGCAGCGATGCGCGGCGCCTGCTCGACCGTGGTCATGCCAAGGGCAGCAGCATCCGGCTGGAGACGGCGCTCGAGGGCATCGGCATTCCGCTGCACGACGGCGCCCTGCGATTTTATCAGGAAATCGGCCTGCTGGGGCGCGGCAAGCTGGCCCCGGAAGCCCCCGGCTGAGATCGGTCATTCACTGTCACACAAGTCTTGCCGCGCCCCAATTGACCTTTAATTACTGTGCATTGAGCTTGTTCGTCGTAGTACCATGGGCTAGCTTCGGTTCGCTTTGATGCTCCTCGCGGCAATGTTCCCGAAAGGAGCGCTGAAGGAAAAGCAACAAAACTCGCCCGCAATGGTGGTGGGTTGGAAATGAATGGGAGGAGACATCGCGCATGAGCGGTTCAAAAGGTATCCTGCTTCTAGTGGGCGGATTGGTCGTGGGCGCTGTCGCCGGCGGCTTCGTCGGCATGAAGTATCTGGCCGAGGAAAAGATGGCCATGGCCCCGGCGCCTTCGGAGCAGGCGATGCCGGCTCCGGCAGCTTCCCCCGAGGGACAGATCACCTGGAGCATGGGCAGCGCCTACGGCAGCAAGCTGACACAGCTCGGCACCCTCGGCATCCGCCTCTCCAATGAATTGGCCGCCGTTTCCGGCGGATCGCTTCAGTTCAAGTTCTACGAGCCCGGCGCCCTGGTGCCGGCGCTGGAGATGTTCGACGCCATTTCCGCCGGCTCGGTCGACGCCGGCTGGTCGACCCCCGGATACTGGACCGGCAAGGACGAGACCTTCGCCCTCTTTGCCGCCGTGCCCTTCGGCCCGCGCGCCGGCGAGTACCTTGGCTGGTACTATCACTGTGGTGGCAAAGAGCTGATGGATGAGCTCTACGCACAATACAATATCAAGGGCGTGATCTGCGGCGTCATCGCGCCGGAGGCCTCGGGCTGGTTCCGCAAGGAGATCAACAGCACGGCCGACCTGCAGGGCCTGAAGATGCGCTTCTTCGGCCTTGGCGCCAAAGTCATGGAAAAGATGGGCGTGTCCACCCAGCTGCTGGCCGGCGGCGACATCTTCCCCGCCTTGGAGCGCGGCTCCATCGACGCGACCGAGTTCTCCATGCCCGCCATCGACCTCGACCTCGGTTTCTACCAGGTCGCCAAGCACTACTACTTCCCCGGCTGGCATCAGCAGTCGACCCTGTTCGACCTGATGATGAACAAGGATAAGTACGACGCGCTGAGCGATACCCAAAAGGCGCAGATCGGTGCCGTCTGCGGCGACAACATCCGCGCCGGCCTGGCCGAGGGCGAAGCCATTCAGGGCAAGGCCCTGGCGGAGCTGCAGGAAAAGGGCGTGACCATCCACCGCTGGTCGCCGGAAATTCTGGCGGAGCTGGAAACGGCCTGGAACGAGGTCGCTGCCGAGCTGGCGGCATCGAATCCCAACTTCAAGAAGGTGTGGGAGTCGCTGTCCGCGTACCGCGAGCAGTACAAGATCTGGGGCGATCTGGGCTACCTGTGACCCGGACGCCGCCAGCGTTCCGGACCGTCCAGTAGGTCTTTGACCCTGTGATCCCAAGCAGAATGGCGCCGGAGACTCCAAAGCGAGGCTCCGGCGCCATCCGTTCAGGGACACTGGATCCGGCAGGCGCAGCGTAAAGCTTGGAAACGGCAGCATGGAACTCCTGATCCGCATCAGCGAAGCACTGGATCGCGTCATCATCCGGATCGGCAAGATCGCCGCCTGGGCGGGCCTCGCGCTGATCCTGGTCACCATCTTCGATGTCGTGACGCGGCGCTTCCTCGTCCTGGGTTCGACCAAGCTGCAGGAGGCGGAGTGGCACTTCCACGTCATTCTCTTCGCCTTCTGCCTCGGCTACGCCTACCTCAAGGACGCCCACGTGCGCATCGACCTGGTGCGCGAGAAGCTGAGCGAGCGCACCCAGTGGTGGATCGAAGTCGCCGGCTGCCTGCTGTTTCTGCTGCCCTTCTGCATCGTCGTCGTGTGGTTCGGCATCGACTTCGTCGAGCGCGCCTACGACACCAACGAGGTCTCCGCCTCGGCCACCGGCCTGACCCACCGCTGGATCATCAAGATGACAATTCCGCTCGGCTTCTCGGTCCTGGCGCTGGCTGGCATCGCCGTGCTGCTGCGCAAGATCGTCGAGCTCTTCGGCCCCGAGGAACTGCGCCGCAAGGTGCACGAGATCGAGGAAGCCGAGGTCGAGCACCTGGTTGACGTCGTCCCGCTGGCGTCGCTGCGCGACGATCAGGAGCCGCGCTGATGGAAGGCGGATTCGTAACCTACCTGCCGATCTTCATGTTCGCGGCGCTGGGCATTCTGCTGTTCACCGGCTATCCGGTCGCCTTTGTGCTGGGCGGCATCGGCCTCGCCTTCGGCTTCATCGGCATTCTGGTCGGCGAGTTCCACGTCATTCAGTTCTTCAATCTCGAGCTGCGCATCTGGGGCGGCATCGCCGAGAGCCTGGTGCTGACCGCCATTCCCATGTTCATCTTCATGGGCACCATGCTGGAGCGCAGCGGCGTCGCCAGCGACCTGCTGCACTGCCTGCAGGTGCTGCTGCGCCGCGTGCCCGGCGGCCTCGCCCTGTCGGTCACCCTGATGGGCACCATCATGGCGGCGACCACGGGCATCATCGGCGCCTCGGTGGTGATGATGACCCTGCTGGCGCTGCCGGTGATGGTGAAGCGCGACTACAACATCCCGCTGGCGACCGGCACCATCGCCGCCTCCGGCACCCTCGGCATCCTCATTCCGCCCTCGATCATGCTGGTCATCATGGCCGAGCTGCTGGCCCGTTCGGTCGGCAACCTCTTTGTCGCGGCGATCATCCCCGGCTTCATGCTGGCCGGCTTCTACATGCTCTACATCCTGGTGCTCTGCGGCTTCAAACCCAAGCTGGCCCCGCCGTTGCCGGAAGACGAAGGCCCCGACACCGCCGGCGGCATGATCCTCATGGTGCTGCGCTCCTTCATTCCGCCGCTGTTCCTGGTCTTCCTGGTGCTCGGCTCGATCCTCTTCGGCTGGGCCACGCCGACCGAGGCGGCCGGCGTCGGCGGCGCCGGCTCGATCCTGCTTGCGATTTTCAAGCGGCGCCTGACCTTCAACGTCCTCAAGGACGTGCTGGAACGTTCGGCACTGACCGGCGGCATGCTGTTCGGCATTTTCCTCGGCGCGACCTGCTTCTCCTATGTCTTCCGCGCGCTGCACGGCGACGACCTGGTGGTGCACACGGTGGAGCAGCTGGGCCTCGGTCCCTGGGGCCTGCTGCTGATGATCATGGCGATCGTCTTCTTCCTCGGCTTCTTCTTCGACTGGATCGAGATCACGCTCATCGTGCTGCCGGTCTTCGCGCCGATCGTCGCCGCGCTCGATTTCGGCGCGCACGTGGACACTTTCGAGGTGACCTACTGGTTCGCCATCCTGCTGGCGGTGAACCTGCAGACCTCCTTCCTGACGCCCCCCTTCGGCTTCGCGCTGTTCTATATGAAGGGCGTCGCCCCGCCCGAGGTGCGCATCCAGCAGATCTACAAGGGCATCATTCCCTTCGTGCTGCTGCAGCTTCTGGGCCTCGGCCTGATCATGGCCTTCCCGGACATCGCCCTCTGGCTGCCCCGGGTGTTATTGAACTAGTCCCGCTGAACCAGGCTGTTCTGCTGAACCAGCCTCGCCGGGAACTCGCGCGCAAAAGAAAACGGCGACGGTCTTGCGACCGGCGCCGTCCTCACACTCCCCTACCGATGGGGTGTCACTACCGCGCGTGATCAGGCCGCGAGCTGGCGCAGCTTGTTCATCAGGTAGTCGATGTCGTCCTGGGTCATCTTCGAGGCGGGGTCCTCGAACTGGGTCAGCAGGCGCTCGATGATGCGCGCCACGAAGCGTTCGCGGTCGTTGCGCCCGCCGTCGTACTGCTCCTCGGCGAGGATCTGGACCGCCGCGCGCACCGCGCTGAACAGCCGCTCGGGCATGTTGGCCTTCTCGTAGATCGAGCGCAGGCCGAGGTCGCCGCCGTCGTGGATCAGCTTGCGGGCATTCTTCATCGGCACGTTGGCAAGCCGCGCGATGGCCGCCTCGAAGAACGGCATGTCGCCGACGCAGAGCGCGCGAATGACCAGGGTCGGGGTCAGGCGGCCGTTCACGTGGATCTGGAACACCAGCTCCTCGAGGTCGGCGCCGGTGGCGCCACGGCTCAGCAGGCTGACGGTCGCCCGCTCGCGGGTCTGCAGGATCAGGTTGGCCGCGGCATCGGCCGGCAGGTCGTGCTTGCTGACCAGGTAGCTTTCCAGCTTCTTGGCCATGGCCGAGACGAGATGCTCGGAGATGGCC
>DAIQBR010000112.1:0-10040 GCA_036781105.1 Kiloniellaceae bacterium | reverse complement strand
CCGCTTCGCTCCTGATCCCGGCCTTCGGTATCGGCTATGCGGTGCAGAACCCCGAAACGCCTTACCTGATTTTCCTGGTCCTGGCGCTTCTGTGCGGTCTTGGCGGCGGCAACTTCGCCTCCTCCATGGCCAACATCTCGTTCTTCTTCCCGAAGAAGGAGAAGGGCAACGCGCTGGCGATCAACGCCGGCCTCGGCAACCTCGGCGTCAGCGTCATGCAGTTCGCCGTGCCGCTGGTGATCACCGCAAGCGTGTTCGGCGCGCTGGGCGGCGGCGGGCAGGAGGTCGGCGATGGCACCCGCCTGTGGCTGCAGAACGCCGGCTTCATCTGGGTGCCCTTCCTCATCGCGGCGACCATCGCCGCCTGGTTCGGCATGGACGACCTCGCCTCGGCCAAGGCCTCCTTCAAGGAGCAGTCGGTGATCTTCCAGCGCAAGCACAACTGGATCATGTGCTGGCTCTACACCGGCACCTTCGGCTCCTTCATCGGATACTCGGCCGGCTTCCCGCTGCTCGCCAAGACCCAGTTCCCGGAGGTCAACTCGTTGCAGTACGTATTCCTCGGCCCGCTGGTGGGTGCGCTGAGCCGCGCCGCCACCGGCTGGGTGTCGGACAAGTTCGGCGGCGGGCGCGTGACCTTCTGGACCTTCCTGGTGATGATCGCCGCGGTCGCGGGCGTGCTCTACTTCCTCGGCATCAAGGATCAGCCGGGCGCCTTCTGGGGCTTCTTCGCGATGTTCATGCTGCTGTTCCTGGCGACCGGCGTGGGCAATGCCTCGACCTTCCAGATGATCCCGGTGACCATGCGCGAGGAGATGAACCGGCTGATGCCGCAGCTCTCGACGCCCGAGCGGGTACGCCAGGCCGAGAAGGAAGCCGCGGCGATCATCGGCTTCACCTCGGCGATCGCGGCCTACGGCGCCTTCTTCATCCCCAAGAGTTACGGCAGTTCCATCGCCATGACGGGCGGGCCGCAGGCCGCGCTGTGGGGCTTCATGATCTTCTACGTCACTTGTGCCGTAGTGACCTGGGCGGTCTACACCCGGCCCGGCGGCCTGCTGCACGACATCGAGCATCGCCGCCCGCCGAGCACTCCCGCCGACGCGACGGCAAGCTAAGAGAAGAAAGGGTCAGGAATGAGTCACCTACTAGACAGGCTCAACTTCTTCACCAGCCGTTCGCTGGGTGAGTTCGCCGACGGCCACGGTGTGACCACCGGCGAGGACCGCAGCTGGGAGGAGGGCTACCGTAAGCGCTGGCAGCACGACAAGATCGTGCGCTCAACCCACGGCGCCAACTGCACCGGCTCCTGCTCGTGGAAGATCTACGTGAAGGGTGGCATCGTCACCTGGGAAACCCAGCAGACGGACTATCCGCGCACGCGGCCCGACCTGCCGAACCACGAGCCGCGCGGCTGCAGCCGCGGCGCCAGCTACAGCTGGTACATGTACTCGGGCAACCGCGTGAAGTATCCGCTGATCCGCGGGCGGCTCCTGAAGCTGTGGCGCGAGGCGCGCGCCGTGCGCACGCCGGTGGCCGCCTGGGCCTCCATCGTCGAGGATCCGGCCCGGCGCGCGGCCTATACGAAGAAGCGCGGCCTCGGCGGCTTCGTGCGGGCGAAGTGGGACGAGATCAACGAGATCATCGCCGCCGCCAACGCTTATACGGCAAAGACCTACGGCCCCGACCGCGTGATCGGCTTCTCGCCGATTCCGGCCATGTCGATGGTCTCCTACGCCGCGGGCTCGCGCTACCTCTCCCTGCTCGGCGGCGTCTGCATGTCGTTCTACGACTGGTATTGCGACCTGCCGCCGGCCTCGCCGCAGACCTGGGGCGAGCAGACCGACGTGCCGGAGAGCGCCGACTGGTACAACGCCGGCTTCCTCATGCTGTGGGGCTCCAATGTGCCGCAGACCCGCACGCCGGACGCCCACTTCTACACCGAGGTACGCTACAAGGGCACCAAGTCGGTGGTGGTCAGTCCCGACTACTCCGAGGCCGCCAAGTTCGCCGACCTCTGGCTGCATCCCAAGCAGGGCACCGACGCGGCGCTGGCCATGGCCATGGGCCACGTCATCCTGCGCGAGTTCCACCTGGACCGCCAGGCCGAGTACTTCGAGGACTACGCCCGGCGCTACACCGACATGCCGATGCTGGTGCGCCTGGTGCAGAAGAACGGCCACTACGTGCCGGAGCGCCTGCTGCGCGCCGCCGACCTGGACGGCAGACTGGGCCAGGAGAACAATCCCGAGTGGAAGACCCTGGCCATCGACGAGTCGGAAGACCGTATCGTCGCGCCGCAGGGCTCCGTCGGCTTCCGCTGGGGCGAGCAGGGCAAGTGGAACCTGGAGGAGAAGGACGCCGAGGGCCGCGAGGTGAAGCTGCGCCTCAGCCAGATCCTCGACAAGGACCACGACGACGTGGTCGAGGTCGGCTTCCCCTATTTCGGCAACCGCAAGCACGACCACTTCAAGGGCACCGACCATCCCGACGTGCTGCTGCGCCGGGTGCCGGTGAAGGCGATAAAGACCGCCGAGGGCGAGACGCTGGTCGCAACCGTCTTCGACCTCTTCGTCGCCAACTACGGCCTCGACCGCGGCCTCGGCGGCCAGCATGTGGCCAAGGGCTTCGACGAGAACGTGCCCTACACGCCGGCCTGGGCCGAGCAGATCACCGGTGTGCCGGCCGACCACATCGTCACCGTGGCGCGCGAGTTCGCCGTCAACGCCGAGAAGACCCACGGCCGCTCCATGGTGATCCTCGGCGCCGGCCTGAACCACTGGTACCACATGGACATGAACTACCGGGGGATCATCAATCTCCTGGTCATGTGCGGCTGCGTGGGACAGTCGGGCGGCGGCTGGTCGCACTACGTGGGCCAGGAAAAGCTGCGTCCGCAGACCGGCTGGCAGCCGCTCGCCTTCGCGCTCGACTGGGCCCGCCCGCCGCGCCATATGAACTCGACGTCGTTCTTCTACGCGCACACCGACCAGTGGCGCTACGA
This sequence comes from Kiloniellaceae bacterium, assembly GCA_036781105.1. Lineage (GTDB taxonomy): Bacteria > Pseudomonadota > Alphaproteobacteria > Kiloniellales > Kiloniellaceae > Pelagibius. The sequence goes on along the minus strand of DAIQBR010000112.1, from coordinate 7,036 downwards.
GACCCTGGGTGTCGACGAGATCATCTCGCCGACGGCCCCCGAAGGGCCCTGGGACGGCGCCCTCATCGACTACAACATCCGTGCCGAGCGCATGGGCTGGCTGCCTTCGGCTCCGCAGCTCGAAACCAATCCGCTGGAGATCGCCAAAGTGGCCTACGAGGCCGGCAAGGACCCCAGGGACTACGTGGTCGAGCAGCTGAAGTCCGGCGCCCTCAAGATGTCCTGCGAGGATCCGGACAACCCGGTGAACTGGCCGCGCAACCTCTTCGTCTGGCGCTCCAACCTGCTGGGCTCCTCCGGCAAGGGCCACGAGTACTTCCTGAAACACCTGCTGGGCACCTCGCACGGCGTGCTCGGCAAGGACCTCGGCGAGGAGGGCGGCGCCAAGCCGCGCGAGGCCGTGTGGCACGAGGAGGCGCCGCAAGGCAAGCTCGACCTGCTGGTGACGCTCGATTTCCGCATGTCGACCACCTGCGTCTACTCGGACATCGTGCTGCCGACGGCCACTTGGTACGAGAAGAACGACCTCAATACCTCCGACATGCATCCCTTCATCCACCCGCTGACGGCGGCCACCGATCCCGCGTGGGAGTCGCGCAGCGACTGGGACATCTACAAGGGCATCGCCAAGGCCTTCTCCGAGGTGGCGCCCGAGGTGCTCGGCGTCGAGAAGGACGTCGTCATGGTGCCGATCCTGCACGACACGCCGGGTGAGATGGCCCAGGCGATGGACGTGAAGGACTGGAAGCAGGGCGAGGTCGAGGCGATTCCCGGCAGGACGATGCCGCAGATCGCCGTGATCGAGCGCGACTACCCGAACCTCTACAAGCGCTTCACCGCGCTGGGGCCGCTGATGACCAAGATCGGCAACGGCGGCAAGGGCATCTCCTGGAACACCGAGGACGAGGTCGGCGGCCTCGGCCGCCTTAACGGCGTCGTCGTGGAGGAGGGCCCGACCAAGGGCCTGCCGCGCATCGAGACCGACATCGACGCCACCGAGGTGATTCTCATGTTGGCGCCGGAGACCAACGGCGAGGTGGCGGTGAAGGCCTGGGAGGCGCTCGGCAAGGCGACCGGCCGCGACCACACGCACCTCGCGTTGCCCAAGGAGGACGAGAAGATCCGCTTCCGCGATGTGGTGGCGCAGCCGCGCAAGATCATCTCCTCGCCGACCTGGTCGGGCATCGAATCGGAGAAGGTCTGCTACAACGCCGGCTACACCAACGTGCACGAGTTTATTCCCTGGCGCACGCTGACCGGCCGTCAGCAGCTTTACCAGGACCATCTCTGGATGCGCGCCTTCGGCGAGGGCTTCTGCGTCTACCGCCCGCCGATCGACACCAAGACGGTGAATCCGGTCATCGAGCAGAAGAGCAACGGCAACCCGCAGGTGGTGCTGAACTTCATCACGCCGCACCAGAAGTGGGGCATCCACTCGACCTACACCGACAACCTGCTGATGTTGACGCTGAACCGCGGCGGTCCCGTCGTGTGGATGAGCGAAACGGACGCCGCCAAGGCCGGCATCAAGGACAACGACTGGGTCGAGGCCTACAACACCAACGGCGCGCTCACCGCCCGCGCGGTGGTCTCCCAGCGCATGCATGAGGGCACCGTCTTCATGTACCACGCGCAGGAGAAGATCGTGAATACGCCGGGCTCGGAGATGACCGGCCAGCGCGGTGGCATCCACAACTCGGTGACCCGCGCGGTGCTGAAGCCGACTCACATGATCGGCGGCTACGCGCAGCAGTCCTACGGTTTCAACTACTATGGCACGGTCGGGTCCAACCGCGACGAGTTCGTCATCGTCCGCAAGATGGACAAGGTCGACTGGCTCGAGCGGCCGCATGACGACGGCCCGGCATCCACCAGTGGGGAGGCGGCAGAATGAAGATCCGCGCGCAAATAGGCATGGTGCTGAACCTCGATAAGTGCATCGGGTGTCACACCTGCTCGGTCACCTGCAAGAACGTCTGGACCAACCGCGAAGGCATGGAATACGCCTGGTTCAACAATGTCGAAACGAAACCCGGCATCGGCTACCCAAGGAGTGGGAGAACCAGAAGCGCTGGAACGGCGGCTGGGAGCGTACCGGCAACGGGCGTCTCAGGCCAAAGATGGGCGCCAAGTGGCGGGTGCTGGCGAAGATCTTCGCCAACCCGGACCTGCCGGAGATCGACGACTACTACGAGCCCTTCACCTTCGACTACGAGCACCTGCAGACGGCAAAGGAATCGCAGGCCTCGCCGACGGCGCGGCCGCGCTCGCTGATCTCCGGTGAGCGCATGGAGAAGATCGAGTGGGGTCCGAACTGGGAGGAGATCCTCGGCGGCGAGTTCGAAAAGCGCTCGAAGGACGTGAACTTCGAGGGCGTCGAGAAGGAGATCTACGGCGCCTTCGAGAACACCTTCATGATGTACCTGCCGCGCCTCTGCGAGCATTGCCTGAACCCGACCTGCGTGGCGGCCTGCCCTTCGGGCGCCATCTACAAGCGCGAGGAGGACGGCATCGTCCTGATCGACCAGGAGAAGTGCCGCGGCTGGCGCATGTGCGTCTCCGGCTGCCCCTACAAGAAGATCTACTACAACTGGTCGACCGGTAAGTCCGAGAAGTGCATCTTCTGCTATCCGCGCATCGAGGCCGGCCAGCCGACGGTCTGTTCGGAGACCTGCGTCGGGCGCATCCGCTACCTCGGCGTGCTGCTTTACGATGCCGACCGCATCGCGCAGGCCGCGGCGACCAAGGACGAGGGCGACCTCTACCAGGCGCAGCTCGACATCTTTCTCGATCCCAACAATCCCGACGTCATCGCCCAGGCGCGCGCCGACGGCGTGCCGGAGGCCTGGCTGGAGGCGGCGCGCCGCTCGCCGGTGTGGAAGATGGCGATGGACTGGAAGGTCGCCTTCCCGCTGCACCCGGAATACCGCACCCTGCCGATGGTCTGGTACGTGCCGCCGCTGTCGCCGATCCAAGCGGCGGCGGAGGCCGGCAAGATCGCCTGGGACGACGGCCTGCCCGACGTCAACTCCCTGCGCATCCCGCTGCGCTACCTCGCGAACCTCTTGACCGGCGGCAACGAGAAACCGGTCGGCGAGGCCCTGCAGCGGATGCTGGGCATGCGTGCCTACATGCGGGCCAAGACCGTCGACGGCGTGATCGACGAGGGCATCGCCAGCCGGGTCGGCCTCAGCGTCGAGCGCATCGAGGAGATGTACCACGTGATGGCGATCGCCAACTACGAGGACCGCTTCGTCATCCCGACGGCGCACCGCGAGGTCAGCGAGGACGCCTACGACATCCGCGGCGGCTGCGGCTTCAGCTTCGGCAACGGCTGCTCGGGCGGCGCCAGCGAGACCAACCTCTTCGGCGGCGGCCGCAAGAAGAAGGTGCAGACTCCGACGGAGGTGTTCTGATGAGTAAGACGTTCAAGATCCTCTCGCTGCTGCTGACCTACCCGAACGAGGAGATCCAGGCGGCGGCCGGTGAGATGAAGGCGGTGCTGGCCGCCGAGAAGCTGGTTCCCGCAAACGTCCTCGAGGGTCTCTCGGGCCTGCTGGACGAGCTTGCCAAGGGCGACCTCTACGACCTGCAGGAGCGCTATGTCCTGCTGTTCGACCGCTCGCGCTCGCTGTCGCTGCATCTCTTCGAGCACATCCACGGCGAAAGCCGCGACCGCGGCCAGGCCCTGGTCGACCTCGGGGAGCACTACGAAAGTCACGGTCTGGAGCTCAGACCCCAGGAACTGCCGGACTTCCTGCCTTTGTTCCTGGAGTTCCTCTCGACCCGCCCCCTGCCGGAGGCGCGCGAACTGCTCGATCAGCCGCTGCACGTCATCGCCGCCCTGGGCGAGCGCCTGCGCAAGCGCAGGAGCGCCTATGCCTGGGTCATGCTGGCCCTGGAGGCCGTTGCCAAGGGAAAGCCGGTGCGCGCGGAGCTTGAAGAGCTGCTGGCCGCGCCGGACGAGGACCCGGAGGACCTCGAGGCCCTCGACCGTGCCTGGGAGGACCAGCCGGTCACCTTTGGCCCGGCCGGCCCCGGCGGCGTCGCCGGTGGCATGGCGCCCGGCGGCGGCTGCCCGGCGGTGCGCGACACCCTGGCGCGGATGGACCCTCCCGCCGACACCAAGCCCCAGTGAGGAACACATCATGGCCAATTTCCTCAACACGCTTTTCTTCGGGATCTATCCCTACATCGCGCTGGCGGTGCTGGTGCTGGGCTCCGTCATCCGCTACGACCGCGAGCCCTACACCTGGCGCTCCGGCTCAAGCCAGCTGCTGCGCCGTCGCCAGCTGGTCATGGGCTCGGTGCTGTTCCACGTCGGCGTGCTCATCGTCTTCTTCGGGCACCTGGTCGGCCTGCTGACGCCGATCGCGCTGTTCGACCTGGTCGGCATCAGCCACACCTTCAAGCAGGTCCTGGCCATCGTGGTCGGCGGCCTGGCCGGCGGTTTTGCCATCGTCGGCGCGACCATGCTGGCGCACCGCCGCCTCTTCGACCCCCGTATCCGGGCGACGTCCAGCTTCGGCGACAACGCCATCATCCTGCTGCTGTGGCTGCAGCTGGCGCTCGGCCTCGCCACCATTCCGATTTCGCTGGGCCACCTGGACGGCCACGAGATGGTGACCTTCATGGCCTGGGCGCAGGGCATCTTCACCTTCGACTTCGCCGCTTCCAGTTACATCGCGGGCGCGCACCCGATCTTCAAGCTGCACCTCTTCCTCGGCCTGACGATCTTCCTGATTTTCCCCTTCACCCGGCTGGTGCACATGCTCAGCGTGCCGCTGCGCTACTTCTGGCGGCCCGGCTACCAGATCGTGCGCTCCAAGCGGGCACCCGCGGAGTAAGACGATGCAGGAAATCCGTATCAACGAGACGACCATCGAACCGGCGGCGATCCTGGCCGAGGCCCAGTACCATCCCGCCGAGACGCCGGAGGCGGCGCTGGCCGCCGCCGCCACCGCGCTGGCCGTGCGTGAACTGCTGCTGCAGGAAGCGCGCCGCCGGGGTATCGAGGCCGAGCCGCAAGTCGAAGGTCAGGGGCGGCGCGAGGCCGAAGAGGACGCCCTGATCCGCGGCCTGCTGGAGCTCGAGGTGACGGTCCCGGAAGCCGACCGGGAGACCTGCCGGCGCTACTTCGACAACAACCGGGCGCGGTTCCGCAGCCCGGACCTCTTCGAGGCGGCGCACATCCTGCTCTCCGCGCCGCCGGAGGACGAGGCGGCCTACGCCAAGGCGGTGGCCGAGGCCGAGCGCCTGATCGCGGCCCTGCAGGACAAGCCCCAGCGCTTCGCCAAGCTGGCCGCGGAGTTCTCCGCCTGCACCTCGGCGCAGAACGAGGGGCGGCTGGGTCAGGTGGCGCGCGGCGACACGGTGCCGGAGTTCGAGACCTTCATGGAGAACCTGGAACAGGGACAGCTCTGCCCGGTGCCGGTGCGCTCGCGCTACGGCGTGCACGTCCTGCGACTCGATCGCCGCATCGAAGGCCGGGAGCTGCCTTTCGAAGCGGTGGCGGAGACCGTCGCCGATCAGTTGCAGGAGGCGTCGTGGCGGCGTGCCGTCGCCCAGTACATCCGCGTACTTGCCGGGCAGGCGCAGATCGAAGGCATCGCGCTTGAGGCTGCGGAGACGCCGCTGGTCCAATAATCGACAGGAAGAAGCAAGGGAGGCCGTGATGAGTGCCGCGCTAAGAAGTCCGCCGCAGATAGAACCGGCATCGGCGGCATTGCTCAGCGACCCCCTCGACTTCTTCTTCGCCGAGCATTTCCGCCAGCGCAAGCTGTGCAATCTCATTGAGGAGATGGCGCTGGCCGAGGCTCTGGACTGGGCGCTGACCGCCGAGGTCCTGGACTTCCTGCGCCACGATGCGGCGCTGCACGTGCGCGACGAGGAGGAAGATCTCTTCCCCCTGATGCGTGAGCGCTGTCCGCCGGAGGACGAGATCGAACGGGTGCTCTCGGCGCTGACCGCCGAGCATGCCGGCGACCGCCACCTGGCCGGCCTGGTGATCGAGGGCCTGGAGAAGGCGCTGGCCGAGGCGCAGCCGCCCGCTGCCTTTCCGGGCCTGCGCGAGGCGATGATCGACTTCGCCCGCAACGAGCGCCGCCACCTGGCGCTGGAAAACTCCGTGCTGCTGCCGCTGGCCCGCCGGCGCCTCTCGCCCGACGACCTGGCCCGCCTCTCGGCGCGCCTGCTGGGCCGCCGCCAGGAGAGCGCGGGAGAGCAGAGCGCCTGAACCGCGCCGGCTCGCGCGAGGCAAGGCGCCGCGAACCCGGGGCCGCCGGCACAACGCCCGCCGACATTCACTCAAGCCTCATCCTGAGGAGGCGCGAAGCGCCGTCTCGAAGGACGAGGCGTCGCGCGGAATTCGTCTCGACATGCCCGCCGAAGCCCAAGCGAAGGCGGGAGGACGAGGCGTCGCGCGGGTCACCCTTACCCCGGCAGCCCGGCCACCGCTTCGATCTCCACCCGCATGCCCGGCACCACCAGCGCGCTCACCTCGACCAGCGTGCTGGCCGGGCGCGTCTCGCCGAAGAACTCCTGGCGCACCGGGTTGATCTTCGGCCGGTCGTCGATGTGGGTGAGATAAACCGTGACCCGCAGCACGTCGGAAAAGCCGGCGCCGGCTTTCGCCAGGATCAGCGCCATGCTCTCGAAGATCTTACGCGTCTGCGCTGCCGGATCGTCGCCGCCCACCAGCTTGCCTTCGCCGTCCAGCGGCGCCAGCCCGGAAATGAACAGCAGGTTGCCGAACTGCACCGCATCGGTGTAGTGGCTGACCGGCGGATTGAGCGAGGCAATGCGGATTTCTCTGCGCTGCGTGGGCATGGCGGTGGTCCTCCCCGGGTGTGACAAGAGGGAAAGGATAGAAGCGCCTGGGTTTCGGTCAAGACGCGCGCCGCTTGCCTCAGGCGCAGCTGCGAAGGGCCGCCTCCGCCTCGGGTGTCCGGGCGAGGCTGCGCTCTAACCGGCTGCGCCAGCGCGGCCCCTGGCTCACCGCCTCTTCATAGGCCGCCCAGAGGTCGCTCGGCCTGTC
>DAIQBR010000111.1:0-10054 GCA_036781105.1 Kiloniellaceae bacterium | reverse complement strand
CCGGCCTTCATCATCGTCCAGTTCTTGTAGTTCTCCGCCTTGAAGTTGCCCGCCTTGACCTGCGCGATGGCGTAGTCGATGGCCGGCTCCATGTGCCACAGGGCGGAGGCCACCACGACGTCGGTGCCGTTCTCCAGCTTGTTCATGTCGTTCACGTTGCCGAAGGCGATGATGCCCTTCTCGCGCGCCGCATCCACCACGCCGGCGCGCTCGGCATAGAGCACGTCGACGCCGGACTCGACCTGGGCGAAGGCGAATTCCTTGGCCTTCGGCGGGTCGTACCAGGAGCCGATGAAGGAGACCTTGAACTGGACGTCGGGGTTCACCGAGCGGGCGCCGGCCATGAAGGCGTGGAACAGGCGGTTCACCTCGCCGATGGCATGGCCGCCGACCATGCCGATCTTGTTGGTCTTGGTCATCGTCCCGGCGACCACGCCCATCAGGTAGCAGGGCTCGTGGATCCAGTTGTCGAAGACCGAGAAGTTGCTGCCGTGCGGGCCGCCGGGATCGCCCATCAGGAAGGCGACCTCGGGGTAGTCGTCGGCCACCTTGCGCGCCTCGCGGCTGATGCCGAAGGCCTCGCCGACGACCAGATCGACGCCGCCCTCGGCGTACTCGCGCATGACGCGGACGTAGTCGGTGTTGGGCACCTTCTCGGAAAAGCTGTACTCGATCTCGCCGCGCTCCTTGGCGGCGGTCAGCGCGCGGTGCAGCGTGCCGACCCACTTCTGCTGGATCGGCACGGTGTAGATGCCGGCGACCTTGATCTTGTCCTGCGCCTGGGCCGCGCCGCCGGCGAGGCCGCAGACGGCGACCGCCGCCAAGGCGAGGCCACTGATCTGCAGCGCCGCGCGCCGGCCGATGCCCTGAATGAGAACCCTCATACCCCCTTACTCCCTGTCTTCCTCGGTTGCGTTACATGCGATCGACCGCCACCGGGGCCTTGGCCTCGTGCTGGCGGTTCAAGGCCTGGTAGTAGGACGGGAAGGTCGGTCGGTCGACGTAGCGCCCGGCCCCCTTCACGGTACGGACGTCGCCATCCTGGTAGACCACCTTGCCCTGGCTGATCGTGACGGTGTTGATGCCCTTGACGGTCATTCCCTCGAAGATATTGAAGTCCACGTTCTGATGGTGCGTGTCCTTGGAGATCGTGCGTTCCTTCTCCGGGTCCCAGATCGCGATGTCGGCGTCGGCGCCGATGGAGATCGAGCCCTTGCGCGGGTAGATGTTGAAGATCTTGGCCGCGTTGGTAGAGGTGATGGCGACAAACTCGTTCATCGTCAGACGCCCCGAGTTGACGCCGTGGTGCCAGAGGACGTGCATGCGGTCCTCGACCCCGCCGGTGCCGTTGGGGATCTGCGTGAAGTTGTTGTGCCCCATGCGCTTCTGCGGCGCGCAGAAGCAGCAGTGGTCGGTCGCGGTGGTCTGCAGCATGCCCGCCTGCAGGCCGCGCCACAGCGCCTCCTGGTGCCCCTTGGGGCGGAACGGCGGGCTCATCACGTGGGCCGCGGCATAGTCCCAGTCGGGGTTGCGGTAGACCTCGTCGTCGACCAGCAGGTGGCCGGCCAGCACCTCGCCGAAGACGCGCTGGCCCTCGTTGCGCGCGCGGGTGATGGCTTCCAGCGACTCCCGGCAGGAGTTGTGGACGATGTAGAGCGGCACGTCGAGCACCTGGGCGACGCGGATGGCGCGGTTGGCGGCCTCGCCCTCGACCTCCGGCGGGCGCGACAGGGGATGGCCCTCGGGCCCGGTGATGCCGTGTTTTAGAATTTCTTGCTGCAGGTGGAAGACCAGCTCGCCGTTCTCGGCGTGGACCGTGCAGATGGCGCCCAGCTCGCGCGCCCGGGTGAAGGAGTTCACCAGCACCTCGTCGTCGGCCATGATGGCGCCCTTGTAGGCCATGAAGTGCTTGAAGGAGTTCACGCCGCACTCGGTGGTCAGCGTTTCCATCGCAGCTTTCACCGTCTCGTCCCACCAGGTGATGGCGACGTGGAAGGAGTAGTCGCCGGCCGCCTTCTGGGCCCAGCCGCGCCAGGTGCGGTAGGCCTCCATGACGTCCTGCTTGGGGCTGGGGATCACGAAGTCGATGATCATGGTGGTGCCGCCGACCATTCCCGCGGTGGTGCCGGAAAAGAAATCTTCCGAGGCGACGGTGCCCATGAAGGGCAATTCCATGTGGGTGTGCGGGTCGATGCCGCCGGGCAGCAGGAAGGCGCCGCCGGCGTCGATCACCTCGGCGCCGCCCGGCGCCTCCAGGGACTCGCCGATGGCGACGATCTTGTCGTCTTGCGTCAGCACGTCGGCGCGAAAGGAATGTTCCGCGGTGACGACGGTGCCACCCCTGATGAGGATCGCCATGATGGATGTCCCTCCTGTACCCAGTATGTTTCGCCACGTGAGCGCCGGTTCGGGCGGCGCTTCTTGTTTTCCCTGCGGAACTGCCGCCGGCCTTGGCGGCCGGTCAGAAACTTGTCCGTTTGGTCAGTTTTGCACGAAGTGGCGGCGTGAGGCGAGTCCGCTTTTCGCTACCAAAGCCCTTTTCGCCCGGGGGTTACACGCGAACGAACGACCCGGCGGCGAGATGCCTCTTGCGCGGGTTCCTGACCAAATGGTCAAATCCTGGCCAAGAGGCGCAGCAGCCGAAAAGGGGAGACGACAGAGATGGCGAAGGTGAAGGCGGGGCTGATCCAGGTGGCCCTGTAGGCGGATACCGGCGACACGCCGCAGGCGATCCGCGAGCGCATGAACGAGGCGCACCTGCCGTTCATCGACGAGGCCGGCAAGCAGGGGGTGCAGGTGCTCTGCCTGCAGGAGGTCTTCAACCAGCCTTACTTCTGCCCCAGCCAGGACGCCAAGTGGTACGCCGCGGCCGAGAAGATCCCCGACGGCCCGACCGTCAGCCTGATGAAGGAATACGCCAAAAAGTACTCCATGGTCATCGTGGTGCCGATCTACGAGGAGGACATCACCGGCGTCTACTACAACACCTGCGCGGTGATCGACGCCGACGGCAGCTACCTGGGCAAGTACCGCAAGACCCACATCCCCCAGGTCGCCGGCTTCTACGAGAAGTTCTTCTTCAAGCCCGGCAATTCCGGCTGGCCGGTGTTCGACACCGCCTACTGCAGGCTGGGAGTCTACATCTGCTACGACCGCCATTTCCCTGAGGGCTGGCGCGCGCTGGCCCTGGCCGGGGCCGAATACATCGTGAACCCCTCGGCCACCGTGGCGGGGCTCAGCCAGTATCTCTGGAAGCTGGAGCAGCCGGCCTCTGCCGTGGCCAACGGCTGCTACATCGGCGCGGTGAACCGCGTCGGCACCGAGGCGCCGTGGAACATCGGCAAGTTCTACGGCTCCAGCTACGTGGTCGACCCGCGCGGCGAGTTCCTGGTCGAGGCCAGCGAGGACAAGGACGAACTGGTCACGGCGGAGATGGACATGGAGAAGGTGCGCGAGGTGCGCAATCTCTGGCAGTTCTTCCGCGACCGCCGGCCCGAGGCCTACGGCAGCCTGACGGCGATCTGAGTCGGGCGGCTTGGGGCGGGTGGGGCCGGCCGGTCAGGCCAGCAGCGCCTTTGTCACGTCGTCGCCGGTTTCGCTGTCCACGATCTTGAGGGGGACACCCCGCGCCACGAGGCGCCGCAGTTCTTCGACCGTGCGGTAGCAGGTCGTCTGCGTGTCGTAGAGGCGGCTGCGGGCATAGCGCTTGATGATGCGGATCTTGTCGCTGGCTGGCATCGCTGAGCTCCCGTTCGGACCTCGAATTCGTCTCCGGATTGTAGCAGGATCTGCTGGCGGGCGCAGCCAACTCATTGATTGCTTGTCCGGCGCCGCTCTTTGCCTAAATCTGAGAAAACGGACGGAAACCCCCGTCAGAGGAGGAAGCACGCCATGCGTAACTTTCTTGCAGCCATCGGTCTGAGTCTTCTGGCGGGCAGCGCCCTGGCCGGCGAGACGCCGGCCCCGGCGGGCGCGGAGGTCTACTTCATCGCGCCGCAGGACGGCGCCACGGTCGCCTCGCCGGTCACCGTGAAGTTCGGCCTGAAGGCGTGGCGCCGGCCGGCACGGAAAAGGAAAATACCGGCCACCACCACCTGCTGATCGATACCGCTGCGCCGACGGGCGACGCCCTCAGCGAGCCGCTGCCGGCCGACGACCACCACAAGCACTTCGGCGGCGGCCAGACCGAGACCACCGTGGAGCTGGCGCCGGGGACCCACACCCTGCAGCTGCTGCTGGGCGACTGGAGCCACATCCCCCACAACCCGCCGGTCCTGTCGCAGAAGATCACCATTACGGTGCAGTGACGCCTGCGATTCGCCGCGATTGGCGCCTTTAAGAGCGCAATCGGGCACCAGAGGGGGCCCTGAAGCCCGATTCTGCGGGCAATTCGGCGCCTTGAAGCCTGATTCCCCGGCTTAGTGTTGTCATCGACCCGCTTATGCCGCTACGGTCGGGAAACTGGCCACCCTGGGGGAGCGTCGCATGACAGCCAACGGCCAAGCGAAGAAGTTCGTCATCGAACTGATCAAGCCGTCGCACTACGACGACGACGGCTACGTCATCCAGTGGGCCAAGGCCTGGGTGCCGTCGAACACGCTGTCCAGCCTGTACGGCATCACCCTGGACATCATCGACCGGAAGCTGCTGGGCGAGGATGTCGAGGTCGTGCTGAACGGCTACGACGAGACCAACACCATCATCCCGATCAAGGACATCGTCCAGCGCCTGAAGGCGCCGGACAGCGTCGGCGTGGTCTGCCTGGTCGGGGTGCAGTCGAACCAGTTCCCGCGTGCCATGGACCTCGCCCGGCAGTTCCGCAAGGAAGGGCTGCAGGTCGCCATCGGCGGCTTCCATCCCAGCGGCTGCCTCGCCATGCTGCCGGAGCTGCCGCCGGACCTGCAGGAAGCCCTCGACCTCGGCATCACGCTCTACGCCGGCGAGGGCGAGGGGCGGCTGCACGAGTTCTATCTCGACGCCCTGAAGGGCGAGATGAAGCCGATCTACAACTACATGAACGACCTGCCCGGACTGGACGACCAGCCGACGCCCTATCTGCCGGAAGTCATGGTGCGCCGCTACGGCGGCTCGGTCGCCTGCTTCGACGCCGGGCGCGGCTGCCCCTTCCAGTGCTCTTTCTGCACCATCATCAACGTGCAGGGCCGCAAGTCGCGCTTCCGCACCGCCGACGATGTCGAGCGCCTGGTGCGCGCCAACATCAAGCAGGGCATCAATCGCTTCTTCATCACCGACGACAACTTCGCCCGCAACAAGAACTGGGAGGCGATCTTCGACTGCCTCGGCGACCTGAAGGAAGAGACCGGCCTGCCGTTCTCCATCATCATCCAGGTCGACACCCTGTGCCACCAGATCAAGAACTTCATCCCCAAGGCCAAGCGGGCGGGCGTGGCGCGGGTCTTCATCGGGCTGGAGAACATCAATCCCGACAACCTCATGGCCGCCAAGAAGCGGCAGAACCGCATCACCGAGTACCGCGCCATGCTGCAGGAATGGCGCAGCCACCAGATCCTGACCTACGCCGGCTACATTCTGGGCTTCCCCGCCGACACGCCGGAGAAGATCGCCCACGACATCGAGGTCATCAAGAAAGAGCTGCCCATCGACATCCTGGAGTTCTTCTGCCTGACGCCGCTGCCGGGCTCCGAGGATCACAAGAACCTCTACACCCGCGGCGTGCCCATGGACCCGGACATGAACATCTACGACCTGGAGCACGTCTGCACCGGGCACCCGCTGATGTCGAAGGAGGAGTGGCAGGGCATCTACAACAGGGCCTGGGAGCTCTATTACTCCGAGGACCACCTGGAGACCCTCATGCGGCGCATGGTGGTCTCCGGCAACAAGCCGGAGCGCATCTGGGCGCACGCCCTGCAGTTCGCCGGCTGTATCCGCTACGAGAAGGTGCACCCGCTGCAGGGCGGCTACTTCCGCCGCAAGGTGCGCACGCAGCGCCGTTCCGGCCGACCGCTGGAATCACCCCTGGTGTTCTACCCGCGGCGCGCCTGGGAGATCGTCTCGACCTACGGCCCCTTCGCCTGGTTCGCCCTCCGGCTTTGGGTGAAATGCCAGCGCATCAAGCGCGACCCACTGACCCAGCACTACACCGACCTGGCGCTCACCCCGGTGACCGACCACGGCGAGGACGAGCACCTGGAGATGTTCGCCCACACCGAAGCCGCCCAGGCCGCCGTCGCCAAGGCGCACCGCGACACCGAAGCGCGCGAGAAGCACGCCAAGCAACAGGTTTCGGCAGCGGAGTAGGGCCGGGTGCGCGCAGTTGCCTTCGCCGTGGCTCTGTCTCAGAGCCTTGCTGCGGCTGCTCAGGCACAGACACCCAGAACCTACGACGACCCAGTTCCGAGAGATCAGGCCGGGCTTTCCCGCGAGCGCGTTCTGGCCACTTTCGAGCGGCTGGCCTACGGCGAGGCACCAGCGGCAGACAGCCCCGGTCGTCTGACCCGTTGGAGCGAAGACGAAGTTGGAGTTCACTGGGAAGGTACCCTGGGCAGGAACGACATCCATGGCGAACGTCCCTGGTACGCCGAGGTTCACGCCTTCATTGACGAACTCGACGATGTCGAAGGCGTCCCGAGATTGATGACATACTTCAATAGCAATTCATTTGATATCTGGGTCTATCTTCTTGCGCGCAGCGAGATCGCGGAAAGGATGGAGCAGTTCGACGATAACTACCGGCGGTGGTTGTCACAGGACTGTGGAATTGCCGACGGGCAGGACGGCCCGCTGATCTTTATCAAGTACGACCTGAGCATTCCCGAAGTGCGTTCGTGCATCGTCACCATGATGATAAAGAGCATGGGATTCATCGAAACTGCTGACGTCGAGGAACTGGAAGGGTCGGCGATCGACATGACGCCCGACTACCCCTACCTGACGAACCTGGATTATTACCTGCTGCGGATCCTCTATGATGATCGCTACGATCCGTCGCTGCCGCACAACGAGGGTATGGCGGCGGCAAATCTCATCGCTGACGAATTGATCGCGGCAAACTAGCGCCCATGGAATTCTCGATCTTCGACCTGCTCGCGGTTCTGCTGGGGCTGGTCGCGTTGTTCGGTTACATCAACAACAAGCTGCTCGGGCTGCCGCACAGCATTGGGCTGATGGTCATCGCGCTGGGCGCGGCGTTGGTGCTGATCGCCGTTGAGCTGGTCTTTCCGGCGAGCGACGTCGACGGGCCGGTGACCGCCGCCCTGGCGCAGATCGACTTCGACGAGACCCTGCTGAACGGCATGCTGAGCTTCCTGCTGTTCGCCGGCGCGCTGCATGTCGATCTCCATGCGCTGCGCAGCCGACTGGTCGCCATCAGCGCCATGGCGACCATCGGCGTGCTGCTGTCGACCTTCGTCGTCGGCACGCTCGCCTGGTACCTCTTCGGCCTCATCGGGCTCGAACTGCCGTACATCTGGGCCCTGGCTTTCGGCGCGCTGATCAGTCCGACCGACCCGGTCGCCGTGCTGGGCATGCTGAAGACCATCCGCGTGCCGGAATCCGTCGAGGCCAAGATCGCCGGGGAGTCCCTGTTCAACGATGGCGTCGGCGTGGTGGTCTTCCTCATTGTCGTGGCGATCGCCGCCGGCGGGCCGGAGGCCGATGTCGGACCCGCGGAGGTCGCCCGCCTCTTCGTGCAGGAGGCCTTGGGCGGGGCGCTGCTCGGCGCTGCGGCCGGCTACATCACCTATCGCGCGCTTGCCACCCTGGACGAGTATGTCCTGGAGGTGATCCTCACACTGGCGCTGGTGACGGTGACCTATGCGCTGGCCCAGGCGTTGCACGTCAGCGGCCCCATCGCCGTGGTCATCGCCGGCATTTTCATCGGCAACCACGGTGTCACCCACGCCATGAGCGACAGGACGCGCGGCTACCTGCTGAATTTCTGGGAACTGCTCGACGAGATCCTGAACTCGTTGCTGTTCCTGGTGATCGGCCTGGAGGTCCTGGTCATCCGCGTCGATATCGTCTCGGCCGAGGCGGCACTGCTGGCCATTCCCATCGTGCTGCTGGGCCGCTTCGTCGGGGTCTTCGTGCCGCTCACCCTGCTGTCGCTGAAGCAGAGCTTCACCGAAGGCGCCATCCCGGTGCTGGTGTGGGGCGGGCTGCGCGGCGGTATCTCCGTCGCCCTCGCTCTTTCATTGCCGGAGGGACCCGAGAAGGGGCCGATCCTGGCCGTCACCTACGCGGTAGTGGTGTTTTCCATCGTGGTGCAGGGGCTCACCTTCCGGCGGGTGGTGAAGCGCGCGCTGAAGCCGGACGATGAAAACGCGGACTAGCTGTCGTAGAAGAGCTGTTCGGCCTTCACCCAGTCGCCGTTGCCGGCGCGGCAGGCGATCGCGCGGGTCTTTTCCTCGATATCGCCGGTGACCTTCGAGGCGAGGTACTCGCGGCACCAGTGGTTCGACTTGCTGCGGTAGGTGCGCACGGGGACAACCTCGCCGTGGCTGCCGCTGTCGGGATTGTGCCAGGCGACCGCCTCGCCCGAGGCGGCGCGCTCCAGGGCCTGCTCGATGGTATCCGAGAGGATCCGCTGGTCTTCTGCCTCACTTGCGGCAAGGGCCGTCAACGTCTCGCGCGCGCGGTATTCGCCGGCCAGGTAGCCGACAAGGCCGGCGACCAGGGCGAAGCTGATGGCCGCCGCCAGGGCATAGCGCTGGAAAGAGCCGCCGCTGCGCCGGCGCGCGAAACCGCGGTCGATGGTCGCCAGAATCTCCGGAGGGATCGGGGCTTCGGCGGCCTCCTGGTAGGCGGCGCGCAGCAGGGCCGCTTCCTCGTGCAGGGCGCGGACCCTGGCCAGGGCCTCGGGATCGCGCAGCAGTTGTTCGGCCGTCTCGCTCATGGCTTGGGCGTCCAGTTCGCTGTCGGCATAGGCTTCCAGCCGGGCCGGATCGAGGCGCTCGATCATCTGACACCTCCTTGAATTTCCGCCGCTTCGCCCGTGGGGGCGGCACCCTCGAGATAGTTGCGCAGGTCGGCGCGGGCGCGGCCGAGCCGGCTGGTCACGGTGCCCACCGGCAACCCGGTGATCTCCGCTACTTCCTTGTAGGAATGCCCCTCGACGCAGACCAGCAGCATGATCACGCGCTGCTCCTCCGGCAGGCCCTCGAGGAAGTGCCGCACCGCTACCAGGGTCGAGCGTTCTTCCTGATGGCGCCGCCCATCGCTGCTGGACTCCGTCTCCAGCGCCAGGCCGTCCAGCTTGGACTCCCGGCTGCGGCGGTCGCGGATCGCGTTGCGGTGCAGATTTTGAGCGATGCGGAACATCCAGCTATCCAATCGGGTGCCAACCTCCCACTTCGAAAGGTTGGCGATGGCACGTTCGCAGGTCGCCTGAACCAGGTCGTCCCCGTCTGGGATCGACCCCGTCAGCCCGTAAGCGAAACGCCGAAGCTGTGGCAGGAGAGCTATCATCTGCCTGCGGATACTCTCGTCCAAATGCTGTCCCTTCCCACAGCGCTTCGGTGCTCGTTTCTGCTCCCTACCCTTGAGACAACCCGCAGCCGGGACATTCCATCCCGCGCACCGAAAAGAATCGTGGTAAATCCTACGGTGAAATTCTTACCGGGACGGGATGAAATCGCGAACTGGCGGGTTGTCGTAGTGTACTCGCGTGCCTTGCAAGGGCCTGATCAACCTCCGATAGGAGAGCAGATTCGATGAATCGCCGCAGCAGAGCTGTCGTTACCCGCCTCATGGCGACGACGAGCATCGTGGCCATTTCACTGGCGGTTGCGCCAGTGGTATTCCACCCAGACATCGGCGGCGCCACGCCGAGCTACGCAGAATCGGGAAGTTCCTGCTTTCTGGCCGGTACCGTCGTGCTGATGGCGGATGGCCAGGAACGCGCGATCGAGACGCTGCGCCCGGGCGACCTGGTGCGCGGCGCCGGCGGCCGGGTCAACCGCGTCGTCGGCGTGGAAACGCCCCGGCTGGCGGGACGCAGGCTCTACGCCTTCAACGGCGGCACGCCCTTCGTCACGGCAGAGCATCCCTTCCTCACCATGGCCGGCTGGAA
>DAIQBR010000110.1:0-10055 GCA_036781105.1 Kiloniellaceae bacterium | reverse complement strand
CGACCAGATAGCGCCCGGCTGCCTCCGCCAGGATCGAGGGACAGAAGGGCCGCCAGGGTTCGCGGTATTTGATGACGGCGTTCACCCGGTCGCGCGCTTCGACGCTGCGCGGGTCGGCCAGGATCGAGCGCTGGCCCAGCGCGCGTGGGCCGGCTTCCATGCGGCCCTGGAACCAGCCGACCACGGCGCCCTGCACCAGTGCGTCGGCTACCGCCTCGGCGATGTCGGCCGGCCGCTCGTAGGTCAGGCCGCAGCGCTTCAGCGTCTCTTCGATCTCCGCGTCGTCGCTCTCAGGGCCGCTGGCCAGCGACTGCAGCTTTTCCGGGCGCGCGCCGGCCAGTTGCCAGCAGGCCCCCAGCGCGGCGCCCGCCGCCGCACCACCGTCGCTGCACAGCGGATGCGCGAAGAACCGCTCGACGGCAGGCAGCGCCTGCAGCCGGCTGTTCATCTTCACGTTCAGCCCGACGCCGCCGCCGATGCAGAGGTTGCCGGTGCCGGCTTCCTTGAGCGCCCAGGTGACCAGCGGCTCCACCGCGCCCTCTAGCGCCGCCTGCACGGCGAAGGCCAGGTCTTGGTGCCAGTCGTCGAGCGGCGCGCCGGAAGATCGCGGCGGCCGCCCCAGCAGCTCCGGCAGGTGGTCGGTGAAGCGGTCGGACCAGCTCCGCGGGCCGTAGTGGATGTAGTGCGGCGCCAGGCGGTATTCGATGCCGTCGGGTGCCGGGTGCAGGACCTCGGCCACTTTGGTGCTCAATGCCGCGTCGGGCCGGCCGTAGGCGGCCAGCCCCATGACCTTGTATTCGCCGTCGTAGGCCTCGAAGCCGAGGTACTCGGTAAAGGCGGCGTAGAACCAGCCCAGCGAATGCGGCATGCGGATCTCGCGCATCGCCTCGATGCTGTCGCCGCGGCAGCGCCATACCACGGTACAGTGCTCGTCGCCGGAGCCGTCGATCGTCACGCAGACTGCGTTGTCGAAGGGCGACTGCAGGTAGCTCTGCAGTGCGTGGGTGAAATGGTGCGGCAGCCCGACGATGCGCGGCAGCGGCAGGTCGCCGAAGCTGCGCCGCCACTCGCGGGCATGGCGCGCCTCGTAGGCTGTGCGATTGAAGCCGCCCAGCATGGCGCGCTGCCAGCCCTTGGTCGCCGGGTCCAGCGGCCAGTCCTCGGCCATGCTGTCGAAGAAGGCCGCGATGCGGCCGTCGCCGTAGGCGTCGAGGTTCCAGTTTACGCCGATGGCCGCCACCTCCGCGGGGCCGATGCCGGCGGCCTCCAGGCAATAGCGCAACGCGCGGCGCGGGTAGACCCGATAGGCGTGTTTGTTGCGCAGGAAACGCTCTTCCTCCGCGTAGGCGACGACCTGGCCGTCGCGCACGACGGCGACCGCCGGATCGAAATGCCCTTCAAAGATGCCGAGGAAATGCTCGGAGGATCCCATGCACTGACTCCGCTGGGCACGCGGCCCGGTCACAAAGGCGGCGCGGCCGACAATGCCGGCCGCCCGGCGGTCTTAGCAGTATTGTGGACCGCGGTAAACGACGCGGAGGGCGCCACCCCCAGGCTCGAGATCAGGCGAGCCGAAGCGGCCAATACATCCCTCTCTCCCAGAGACTTTACGGTTGGGAGAGGGCCCGCCCGCGCGAAGCCGGAGCCGCGCCGTCCTCACCGCGGCCGGAGGCCGCGTCACTGGCGCGCCGGTGGCTCGCGCAGAAAGTTCAGCATGTCCGACCAGTAGTAGCCGGGCGCCAGGAACAGGTCGTGCCCGCCGCCGCGATCGTATCTGATGACCTTGTAGGGCACGTCTGAGGTACGCAACGCCGCTTCCAGCCGGTCCACCGCTTCCCTGACTTCGCTGAATTTGTCGGAGCGCTCGAGCATCACGAGCAGGGGCGCGTCGATCCGATCGACGGCGCCGAGAAGCTTCGCAAAAATCCCGCGGCCTCCCGGTGCGGGCGCGAAGAGCATATAACTGTGGACCGGCGAGCCCCGGATCGCCGCCACAAGCGAGAGCAGGCCGCCCCGCGAGTGCCCCGCCATCGTTACCCGCTTGCCGTCCACGTCCGGCCGCGCCCTGACCGCGCCCAGTGCCGCCATCACCTCGCGGAAGTGCGCCTTCAGGGGAGATGCGCCGCTGCGCCGGATCGGGAGAAACGCGAGATATCCACCCGTCGCGAAGGTCTCGCACAGCGCCTCGGGGTCGTATCCCCGCTGCTTGGCGGCCCCCAATCCACGCTGATCGATGTAGATCCCATGGTTGAGAACGACGGCGGGAAAGGGCGGTTCTCCCTCGGGAACGCATATGTAAGCACTCCCCTCGGTCTCGCCGTGGTGCCACGTTTCGAGAGAAGTTGCGGCGGCGGTGAAATTTCCGAGACCGGCCAACACGATAGCGAGCAGCGGAGGCACGACGATTGATCTTGTTCGGATCAATTGGTTCCCTCCCACAAACTTTCGCGGATAGGGAAAGTTTATGGGCAGGGCTGGCGAAGGTCTACCCGGCCACATCACCGGATCGGGCCGAACGGCGATCCGGGAAGGAGAAGTCGCGCGGGATATCGGCTTCTGAAAGGAATCTACGCGTCGGGACCTGGCGCCGCGACGCGCCCGCGCTCACAGCCGCTCGAGCGCCTGCTCCAGATCGCCGATCAGGTCGTCGACATCTTCGATGCCCACCGAGACCCGCAGCAGGTTCGGCGCGACCAGGCTGTGCGGCCCCTCGACGGACTTGCGGTGCTCGATCAGGCTTTCGACGCCGCCCAGGGAGGTGGCCGGGATGAAGACCTGCATGCTCGCGGCGAGTTTCCTTGCCGCCGCCGCGTCGCCGCGGATCAGGAAGGAAAGCATGCCGCCGAAGCCGTGCTTCATCTGCTTTTTGGCGATCTCGTGCCCGGGATGGCTCTCCAGGCCGGGATAGAGCACGCGCTCGACCTTGGCGTGGCCGGCCAGGTAGCGGGCGATCTTCAATGCCGTCTCCGAGGCGCGTTCGTAGCGCAGGAACAGCGTGCGCATGCCGCGCAGCAGCAGCCAGGCATCGAAGGGGCTGAGGATGCTGCCGGTGAGCTTGCGCACCAGCTTGATCTCCTCCCAGCGCGCGTCGAGGGCGGCGGGGACAAGGCCGCCGGCCGTCAGGTCGCTGTGCCCGCCCAGGTACTTGGTGGCGGAATGGAAGACGAGGTCGGCGCCCAGCTCCAGGGCATTGGTCGTGCAGGGCGGGCAGACGGTGCAGTCCACGGCCAGCGTCGCGCCGCCGGCATGGGCGAGCTCGGCGGCCTGTGCGATATCGATGACGTCCCAGGTCGGGTTCACCGGCGTTTCGATCCACACCAGGGCGGTGCGCTTGCCGGCCAGCGCGTTCTCCAGCCCCTGCGGGTCGGTCTGGTCGAAGAGCGCCAGCTCGATGCCGCGGGTCTCCTGGAGGCGCCGCATCCAGTCCAGCCCGCCGTGGTACATCACCTGCGGCGCGACGATGCGCTGGCCGGGACGCACCAGCTCGAAGACAGCGGCCGCCGGCCAGTCCGGAGTTGAACAGCAGGGCATCCTCGGCGCCTTCCAGGGCCGCCAGCACCTGTTCGGCCTTCGCGGTCGTCGGGTTCTCCTGGCGGCTGTAGGTGAAAGCGCCGGGCAGTTCGTAGTCCGGCCCGCGGGCGAAGGTGGTCGACGGCTCGATGCCAGGCACCACGGCGCCGCTATGCGCGTCGATGATGCGCAGGGCCTGCGCGGCCAGGGTGCTGCGCGCTCTGCCCGAAGGCTGGTTTCCGTCCACCGTCCCGCTCCGATCTCGTCGCTGATTTCACCTCGGTGGTCCGTAGCAGCAATGCGTTGGCCAGTCCAGCGTGCCTCGGTGGCGCTCTACCTCTCTCAACAACGCAGAAGACCCCCTGACCGGCTTCCGGTTACCACCTGCGCGCTCCTGGTTATCTGGATCGGATAGCGCTAGGCTGAATTCTTCGCATGACCCAAGATAGGGGTGATGACCATGGCCCAGGATGTTGAGGTTAGCGAATACCGGGATTTCATCGATCGGATAAAACGGGGCACTGAAGGCCGCGACTTGAAGATGGCGGTCTTTCCACGCGCCGATGAATTCCACACGAGCATCGATGTGCTGGCGAAGGACAAGAAGAGCAATCAGATTCTGCGCTGGCACTGGGAGATCGATGGCGGTTCCTACAAGGAAGTCGCAGACAAGCTCGACGAACTGGATCGGAGGCTGAGAGGCGAGGCCTTGCCGTTCGAAAGGCGGGGCTGGATCGGTGCCAGGGCCTACGATCCTGAAGCAGTTTGCGAGATCGTCGTGCTGGCGCTTGCGGTCGGCTCGATACTGGCGCTCGCCTTGTGGATGGCCGCGGTCGAACTGCACCTGTTTATTCCGCCGGAGCCAATGGCAGCATTCAAGGAGCCGTCGCTAGTCCGGCTTGTTCTGGCGTTCGGTGTCATCGGCAGTTCCTTGCGCGGCATCGGCGAATTTTTCAACGACGTCGGCAACCGGCGCTTCGACCCGGCATGGAGTCTGTCCTACCTGATGCGGCCCTTGGAAGGCGCCGGCATGGCCTTGATGGTTTTCCTTGCCGTCAGGGGCGGTTTCGAGTTGCTGAGTCCGGAGGCCTCCGCGGCAAACGCCTTGGGCTATCTCTTTGTGGCGGCCCTGGCCGGCATGTTTTCGCACCGTGCCGTCGAAGGGCTCCGTAGACGCTTCGATCGCTTCTTCAGTGCCTGATGGCCGGCGTCGGCCTGCGCTTTTTCCTCTCCCCACGGCGCGTCGGGGAGGAGAAAGGGTCGTGCAGCCTTTCCTGAGCCAGATCAATGCCGGGCGGCGCCCGCCGGTCCAGGCTCCCTGCGACGCACACAAGCGGTGACGGGAGGATCTGCCCCATGTTCAAGACCATCCTCTGCCCGGTCGACGGTTCGGATCACGCGAACAAGGCCCTGAGGCTGGCCATCGACCTGGCCAGGACCTACGACGCGAAACTGGTGCTGCTGCACAACATCCTGATGAACGCCGACGCGGGCGACCTGCAGCGCTTTGCCGAGATCGAGGGGCTGGCGAAGTCGGTGAAGCCCGAGATATCGCGGCTGCAGGCGGTTCGCGGCCGCCTCGACTACGGCTTCGAAGAGCCGCCGGCCGGCCTTTCACGCATGTACGTCGAAATCGGCCAGAGCGTCCTCGACGGCGCGAAGAACGACGCCGTCGATGCCGGCCTGAAGCAGATCGAGACCATCATGACCGACGGTGACGCGGCCGAGCGCATCCTGCACTGCATCGGCGAAAAGAAGATCGACTGCGTGGTCATGGGCTCACGCGGGCTCAGCGACATGAAGGCGCTCTACC
Source organism: Kiloniellaceae bacterium (assembly GCA_036781105.1). Lineage (GTDB taxonomy): Bacteria > Pseudomonadota > Alphaproteobacteria > Kiloniellales > Kiloniellaceae > Pelagibius. Next base: position 4,732 of record DAIQBR010000110.1, on the reverse strand, counting down.
TCGGCAGCGTGTCGCACAAGGTGCTGAACAAGGCGCCCTGCACCTGCATCGCGGTGAAGTAGCGCGGGACGGCCCTAAACCTTCTTCTTCAGCCTGCGCGCTTCGCTGCGCACCAGCGCGACGAAGCGGCGCGCGGCGGCGGCGTGGTCGACGCTGCGGCAGGCGAGTTGCAGCGGTGCCGTCAGGTGCGCCGTCGCGGCCAGCGGGCGGTAGGCGATGGCGTCCGCTTGCAGGCTGGACAGCGAGCGCGGCACCAGGGTGACGCCCAGGCCGGCGGCGACCAGGTTCAGCGTCGCGGTGATGCGCGGCGCCTCCTGCTCGATGCGCGGTGCGAAGCCGGCCCGGTGGCAGGCGCCGACAATAGCGTCGTAGAGGCCCGGCCCGGTGGTGCGCCGGTACAGCACGAAGGGCTCCGCCGCCAGCGCTGCCAGCCGCAGGGGCTTGCCCTGCGCCAGGGGGTGCGCGGCGGGCAGCGCCGCGACCATCGGCTCCTCCAGCAGGCTGTGGAAGGTGACGCCCTCGCCGGCCGGCTCGGTCGAGCGCACGAAGGCCACATCCAGGCGCTCCGCACGAACGTCGGCGACGAGGTCGGCGGTGCCGGCTTCCTCCAGGATCACGGTGACGCCGGGCGAGGCGGCGCGGAACTCGCGCAGGCTGCGGGTGACGAAGGGATGGAAGGGCGCCGAGGCGGTGAAGCCGACGGCCAGCCGGCCCAGCTCGCCGCGTGCCGTTCGCCGCGTGCGGTCCAGGGTCGCGGCGACCTCGGCGAGGATGCGCCGGGCGTCGGCCAGCAGCCCTTCGCCCGCCTCGGTGAGCTCCACACCGCGCGGCTTGCGGCGGAACAGCTGCACCTCCAGCTCGGCTTCCAGTGCCCGGATCTGCTGGCTCAGCGGCGGCTGCTGCATGCCGAGCCGCTCGGCGGCGCGGGTGATGTGGCCTTCCTCGGCGACGGCGACGAAGTAGCGCAGGTGTCGCAGGTCCATGTCATATGCGTAGGATATGGATATCGTATTATCAATATATTTTATATCTGCTGCCGGGGCGCGTAGAACAGGGGCGGATCAACCCGGAGGCAGCAAGATGGCCCGCCCGTCCGAGAACTACAGCCCGCAAATCGCGGAGATCGCCGCGCCGGCGCGCGTCTGGAAGGTGTTTTGCGCGGCGGCGCAGCGGGCCGTCGCGGCGGCCGAGGCCGCGCTGGCCGGCTTCTTCTACTGGCACGAGGTGAGCCACCGGATCGAGCGTCTCTCGGCGCTCGACGACGGCGCGCTGCAGCGCCTGGGGATCGCCCGCAACGAGATCGTGGCGACGGTCTGCCGGCGCCGCGCTTCTCACCCTGACAAAGCACTGACTCCCTGACCCGGGAACGCCGCGGTTGAACCTGCGCTTAAGGACCTGTGCCGTCTCCGGTTTGCGGCCGCGATGTGCTACACCTGCGGCAGCGAGGAAGCCTGGTGCGGGGAGGGACGCGCATGGCGACGATTTCCTACCTGACGCGCATAGAGTTCGAAGCGGGCCTGGCGGCGAAGCTGCCGGACTTCTGCGGCGAACTCGGCATGACGCGGCCGCTGCTGGTGACCGACGCGGGGCTGACCGCCCTCGGCGTGACCGCGCACTTTGCCGGCCTCTTCGAGGCGGCGCCGCCGGTCTTCGACGCCACGCCGGCCAACCCGACGGAGGTCGCGGTGATGCAGGCCCTGGCGCTCTACCGCCGGGAAAACTGCGACGGCATCCTGGCGGTCGGCGGCGGCTCCTCCATTGACCTCGCCAAGGGCGTGCGCCTGCTCACGGTTCACCCGCCGCCCCTCAAGTATTACGTGGCGATCGACGGCGGGATGGCGCGGATCAAGGGGCCGCTGCCGCCGATGATCGCGGTGCCGACCACCGCGGGCACCGGCTCGGAGGTCGGCCGCGGCGCCGTGCTCATTCTGCAGGACGGCCGCAAGCTGGGCATCGTCTCGCCGCTGCTGCTGCCGTCGCTGGCGATCTGCGACCCCGAGCTCACCTACGGCCTGCCGACGTTCATGGCGCCGGCCGTGAACCCGCCGGCCGAGGCCATCGCGCTGGACGGCCTGGCGCGCGGCCAGGGCGCCATCCGCACGGCCGTCGCCGAGGGCAGCAACGCCGAAGCGCGCTGGAGCATGATGATGGCGGCCATGGAAGGCGCGATGGCGTTTCAGAAGGGGCTGGGGGCGGTGCACGCCCTCTCGCACCCGCTGGGCGCGCTGCCCGGCCAGCCGTTGCACCACGGCACCCTCAACGCGGTGCTGCTGCCGGCGGTGCTGCGCTTCAACAGGGAGGCCATCGGGCAGAAGTGGGCGCGCCTGGAGGCGATCCTGGGCGGCGCCCCCGACGCGCAGATCGCCGAGCTGAATCAGGACCTTGGCCTGCCCGCCGGGCTTTCGGCCATGGGCGTGAAGGAGGCCCGGCTGCCGGAAATCGCCGACGCCGCGCTGCACGACCACTGCCACGCCACCAACCCGCGCCGCGCCTCGGCGGCCGACTACCTGGCGATTCTGAGAGAGGCGTTCTGACCGCCCAACCCTCAACCCCTGACACCACTTGTCACCCGCGGACTTGATCCGCGGGTCCATTCATCGGCTCGCTGGAAATTGTGCAAGCGGCGCAATGGATTACCGGGTCAAGCCCGGTAATGACAGCGGAGGGGCGTTCTAGCTCGCTTCGCCGAGGCAGGCTTTCAGGGCGGCGGCGTTCTCGCGCATCATCGTAAAGTAGAGCTCCGGGCCGTCGGGGATCTCGGCGCCGAGGGGGTCGAGGGTCGCGGTTTTCGCGTCGGTGCCCTCGATGACCACCTGCACCAGGCGCGGTTCGAACTGCGGCTCGGCGAAGACGCAGCGGGCGCCTGATGTCATGATCTTGGCATGGATCTCACGCAGGCGGGCGGCGCCGGGCGGCTGCTCCGGGGCGACCGTGACGGAGCCGACGTTGTTGAGGCCGAAGGCGGTGTCAAGGTACTGAAAGGCATCGTGAAAGACGACGAAGGGGACCTCCTTCACCGGCGCCAGGTCGGCGGCGATTTCCCGCGTCAGGGCGTCGAGCCGCTGGGCGGTGCGCCCGGCGTTGGCCCGGTAGAGGCCGGCGTTTTCCGGATCGGCGGCGATCAGCGCCCCGGCGATGGCCGCGACCATGGCCTTGGCGTTCTGTGGGTCGAGCCAGAGGTGCGTGTCGATGTCGCCCTCCTCATGCCCGTGCTCGTCCTCCTGTGCCTCGGCGGCGTGGTCTTCTTCCTCGTGGCCCTCCCAGGCGCCGCCCTCGCGGTAGGGCAGGCGGGTGAGGCCTTCCGCCTCGGCCAGCTCGACCACCACGGCGCCGCCGGCCAGGGTCTGCAGCGGCTGGACCAGGAAGGCCTCCAGCCCTTCGCCGACCCAGACCACCACCCGGGCCTGCTGCAGGGCGCGGGCGTCGGAGGGCTTCAGGGTGACGCTGTGGGGCGAGGCGCCGCCCTGGACGATGAGATGGGGGGTCCCGGCGCCCTGCATCACCGCGGCGGTCAGCGCGTGGACCGGCTTGATCGAGGCGACCACGGCGATCTCCGCGAGGGCCGGCGCAGCGGCCAGACAAAGGAGGCCGGCGAAAGCGGCGAGGGGGAAGCGGGCGTGCATCGGTCGAATATCCTCTTGCAGCGGGCATGAAAAAACAGGCATAGGCGCCGGTGGACTGTTATTATATAACAGCGTGGATGTTATAAAGTAACGGTAAATTTTTAGGTGAAGATTCCCATCTCTTTTGCGGCTTGGAAGGGTGCGTGTGCAGAAATCGGCTGAATTCTCAAGGGAAGTTGCGCCCCCGCTCAGCGAGGCGCCCCTGATGGAGGCCCCCCTTATAGAAGCCAGGGGGCTGGGCGTGCAGCGCGGCGGGAGCTGGCTGGTGCGCGGCGTCGACCTGGCGATCCGCCCGCGCGAGATCGTCACCCTGATCGGGCCCAACGGATCGGGCAAGTCGACCACGGTGAAGGCGCTGCTGGGCATCCTTTCGGCCAGCGCCGGCGAGGTGGTGAGACGGCCCGGCCTGACCGTGGGTTACCTGCCGCAGCGCCTGGCCATCGACTGGACCATGCCGCTGACGGTGCGCCGCCTGATGACCCTGACCGGGCGCCACACCGCGGCCGAGGTGACCGCGGCGCTGGAAGAGGTCGGCATCCCGCAGCTGGCCGACGCCCCGGTGCAGCAGCTTTCCGGCGGCGAGTTCCAGCGCGCCCTGCTGGCCCGCGCCCTGATCCGCCGCCCGCAGCTGCTGGTGCTGGACGAGCCGGTGCAGGGCGTCGATTTCGCCGGCGAGATCGCGCTCTACGAGGTGATCCACGGCATCCGCGAGCGGCTGGGCTGCGGCATCCTGATGATCAGCCACGACCTGCACATCGTCATGGGCAAGACCGACACCGTGGTCTGCCTGAACGGCCACGTCTGCTGCTCGGGCAGCCCGCAATCGGTCACCGAAAGCCCGGAATACCGGGCCCTGTTCGGCAGCCAGGCGGCCAGCGCCCTGGCGATCTACCGCCACGACCACGACCACCGCCACCTGGATGACCGCACCGTCGTGCCGGAGAAGGGGCACGCGCACGGGCATAACCACGATCACGGGCACGAAAAACCCGGGAAAGATCCCAAAGGAAACCCCAAGGGAGATCGCGGTGATGCTTGACGATTTCTTCTGGCGCGCCCTGATCGGCGGGGTCGGCGTGGCGCTGGTGGCGGGGCCCCTGGGCTGCTTC
>DAIQBR010000109.1:1622-10104 GCA_036781105.1 Kiloniellaceae bacterium | reverse complement strand
TAGAAGTTCCAGAGGCAGAGCAGCGGGCCGAGCAGCAGGCGCCCGGCCAGGGTGTTGTTGGCGCCGAGCAGGGCCCGCTTCACCGGGCCCGCTTCCGCCCAGGCGGCGGCGTCGACGTAGTAGCTCTCCGGGTCGGCGACGGGATCGGTGAGCTGCGCGTCGTTGTGGTGGGCGAGGTGGCTCTCGCGATAGAGCCGGAAGGGCATCCACAGCCAGAGGCTGGGCAGCACCAGCAGCTCGTTGGCCAGCGCGCTGGGTGTCGGGTGGCCGTGCACCACCTCGTGCTGCAGCGAGCCGTGCCAGGCGACCAGGTAGGCGCCGAGCGGCAGCAGGACCCACCAGGGCAGGATCTCGTGGAACCAGGTGACGGCGCCGAAGCCGGCGTAGATCGCCGCGGCGATCAGCAGGGTCGGGGCTTCGATGCGGCGCGGCAGGGCCCCGCGCGGCGGCGCCACAGGATGCTGGCCCGGCCGGTCGAAACCGGCCGGCTGTGAGCCTTCCGGCCCGGCGGCCGGGGCGGCGGAAGTAAAGCCCTGAATACGCACCTGTACGACAAACCCTCGAAATGAACCGGGACGCGGATGCTGCCAGTCCCCTGACAACTGTCAGGAGGGTGTCAAAAAAGGGGCAGGGACCACAATGCGGGACTGCGCACAATTCGCAGTTTCTTATCACCAATGTTTACAAACGAAGCATAAACCTCCTAGTATGAGAGAATAATCACCATTCGATGCAATAAATCATCAGACTCCCCATGGACCGTCGCCGTACCGTCGAAACCTTCCGCGAGCGCCTCACCCAGGTGATCGAGCGCTCCGGCCTCAGCCGCTCCGGCTTCGCCGCCAAAGCGGGCCTGGACCGCTCGACCCTGTCGCAGCTGCTGTCCGGGGCCAACGACCGCCTGCCGCGGGCGGAGACCATCGCCGCCATCGCCGAGCAAGAGCAGGTCTCCACCGACTGGCTGCTGGGGATGGTCCAGGAAGAGAAGATCGGCACCAACATCCTCAGCGAGGCGCCGGAGATCGCCCGCGGCGCCTCCTCCTATTCCGACGAGCGCCTGGCGCGCTGGCGGGCCGAGGCCGTCGGCTACAAGATCCGCTATGTGCCCTCGACGCTGCCCGACCTGCTGAAGAGCGAGGAGATCATCAGCTACGAGTACCAGCGCCAGGGCCGCGAGATGCCGGCCAAGCGGCTGGAGCAGGCCGAAGCGCGCCTCGCCTACAGCCGGCGGCCGGAGACCGATCTCGAAGCCTGCTCGAGCCTGCAGGCGGTCGTCGGTTTCGCGCGCGGCCAGGGCATCTGGGAGAAGCTGCCGGTGGCCAGCCGCAAGCTGCAGCTGAGCTGGATGATCGCCCTGGTCGACGAGCTCTATCCGACCTTCCGCTGGTTCCTTTACGATGGACTGGAGCACTACTCGGCACCGGTCACCATCTTCGGGCCGACGCGGGCGGCGGTCTACATCGGCAACATGTACTTCGTGTTCAATTCCACCGAGCACATCCGCGCGCTCACACAGCACTTCGACAATCTCATCCGCGGCGCTATCGTGCAGCCGCCGGAGGTGCCGCAACTGCTGAAGCGGCTGTTGAAGGAACTGGAAGACTCGAAGATGGAAGAACTGCTGCCGGGCAAGGGCGCGCGATGAGCGGGGGAGAGACGGCGCACAAGGGGAGTTGTGCCTGCGGTGCCGTGCGCTTTGCCACCAAGGGTACACTGCGTGCTGTCATGGCCTGTCATTGCGGCCAGTGCCGCAAGTCGCTCACCAACTATGGCGCCTTCACCGCGGCGGATCGCGCCGGCCTGGCGATCGAAGGCGAAGACAACGTCACCTGGTACGACTCCTCGCCCGGCGTAAGGCGCGGTTTCTGCCGCCGCTGCGGCTCCAACCTGTTCTGGGACTATGCGGCCAAACCGCAGATCTCCATTGCCGCCGGCGCCTTCGAGCAGCCCTCCGGATTGCATCAGGAGTGCCATGTCTTCGTTGCCGACAAGGCCGACTTCTACGAGATCGCCGATGGCCTGGCGCAGCTGCCGCAGGGCAAGAGCGGGAACTGAGAGTGCGCGCCAGCCTGCCGATGTATGATCTGCCCGGCCTCGATGCGGCGACCGACGCCTGGTGGGTCGGGCTGGCCGGCGCCTTCCGGGATGAGGGCCTGCGCGAGGTGCCGGACAATCTCACGCGCGGCGGCGATGTTCTCGACCTGTGGACGGCGCCCGACCTCTTTTTCAGCCAGACCTGCGGCTATCCGCTCACCCATGCGCTGGCCGGCGAGGTGGCCCTGGTGGCGACACCGGTCTATGCCTGTCCGGGCTGCGAGGGCGGCAGCTATCACAGCGAAATTCTGGTGCGCGCCGACGACGCGGCAGAGTCTTTGGCGGAGCTGCGCGGGCGCCGCGCCGCGATCAACGGCTCCGACTCCCAGAGCGGCTGCTCGGCGCTGCGCCACGCCGTCGCGGAACTCGCGGTCGAGGGCCGCTTCTTCACCTCGGTGAAGACCAGCGGCAGCCACCTGCAGTCCATGCGCCTGGTCGCCGAAGGTGTGGCCGACGTCTGTGCGATCGACACCGTCACCTATCACCTCATCGCGCGCAGCCAACCCGAACTGACGGACCGCCTGCGTGTGCTCGCGGCCAGTGCCGCGGCCCCGGCCTTGCCCTACATCGCGCGGCGCGACCTGCCGGAGGCGGATCTCGCACGCCTGCGCGCCGGCCTCGTGCGCGCCTGCGCCGATCCCGCTTTGGCGGAAGTGCGCGCGGCGTTGCTGTTGGAGGGCATTGTGGTGCGGCCGCTCTCCGACTATGACCGCATCCTCGACCTTGAAGCCGCGGCCGTCGCCGCCGGCTATCCCCAACTTGCGTGATTGCCCGGGTAGGAATCATGAGCCACGAAGAAGACCTCTGCGATCTCTCCGCCGTCGAGCTGCGCCGGCGTATCGCCGCCAAGGAAGTCTCGCCGGTCGAACTTCTGCAGTCCTGCCATCGCCGTATCGACGCGGTGAACCCGGCCGTGAACGCGGTGGTGGCGGAAGACCGCGCCGCCGCGCTCGCCGCCGCCCGCGCCGCCGAGCAGGCGGTGGTAAAGGGTGAGACACTCGGCCCGCTGCACGGCCTGCCCGTCGGCATCAAGGACCTGAACGAAACGGCGGGGCTTGCCACCACCTTCGGCTCGCCGATCTATGCCGACCACGTGCCGCAGAAGGACGATCCCTTCGTTGCGCGCCTGCGCGGCGCCGGCGCCGTCGTTGCGGCCAAGACGAACACGCCGGAATTCGGCGCCGGCGCCAACACCACCAACGCTGTCTACGGCACCACCGGCAACCCCTTCCTGCCGGCGCGCACCTGCGGCGGCTCCTCCGGCGGTTCGGCGGTGGCGCTGGCCGCTTCCATGCTGCCGCTGGCCACCGGCTCGGATCTCGGCGGTTCCCTGCGTACGCCGGCAGCCTACTGCGGCGTGGTCGGCATGCGCCCGACACCCGGCGCGGTGGCGACCGCGCGCAAGGAAATGGCCTGGTCGCCGCTGTGGACCGAGGGCCCCATGGCGCGCAGCGTCGCCGACCTGGCGTTGTTTCTGGAAGGCATCGCCGGCGGCGATCCGCGCGATCCGCTCTCGGGTTTCATCGACGGGGCCGCCTTCGCCGGGCTGCAGCCGCGCGGGCTGAAGGGCCTGCGCCTTGCGGTTTCCGAGGACCTCGGTTTCGCGCCGGTCGGAACCCAGGTGCGTGAGCTGTTCCGCGACCGCGTCGAGCGGCTCTCCGCCTTTGTCGACTGCGTGCCGGCCGAGCCGCCGATGGCGGATACGACCCTTGACGCCAACCGCTGCTTCGAAGTGCTGCGCGCCGTCGGCTTTCTCGGCAAGGCGAAGAGGCTGATGGAGCAGCACCCCGACAAGGTCGGCCCGAACGTCTCGGCCAACGTGAAACTCGGCCTCGGCTTCACCGCCGCCGACGTCGCCGCCGCGGAGGGGGCCCAGACGCGGCTCTACCACCGCTTCCTGGAGTTCATGGAGGGCTATGATGCGCTGGTCTGTCCGGTCGCTTCGGTGCAGCCCTTCGACAAGACCGAGCTGTTCCCGCGCGAGATCGACGGCCGGCCCTTGCCGACCTACATCTCCTGGATCGCCATTACCTATGGCCTGACCCTGATCGGACACCCGATCCTGGTGCTGCCCTGCGGCCTGGACGCAGAGGGGCTGCCCTTCGGCCTGCAGATCGTCGGCCGCCGCGGCGGCGACGCCGAACTGCTGCGCCTCGGCCTCGCCCTGGAAGACGTCTTCAGCGGCAGCGAGGCCCTGCGCCGCCCCTTGCCGGATCTCGCGGCGCTGGCCGCCGCTACCTGACCCGTCGTCCGTAGCACTGCCGGATGAAAAGCGGCCCCGGAGGAAGCCTCCGGGGCCGAGAGGAATATTCGTGGCTTAGGTAGGTCGCAACAGTGCGTCGCAAAACACCGTTTGGAACCTAGTACTGGCATAGCAGCAAGAAGAAGGTAGCGTATTTATCTCCAACAATCAATCGAAATCCAAATAATTAACCATCTATCGCAACAAACGACGAAAGTATCGTTTCTGATTTTACTTAATTTTTTGGCTTGATAGTTAACGACGGCGGAATGCTGCGCAATCTGCCCGGCTTTGTTCGTCTGCGGACAGTTAGTGTCCTTTAACCTTAATAGTGCGGCTTAGTCGGCAATAGTGCGGCTTAATCGGCCGGGCAGAGGGCGTGCAGGGCGTTGCCGTCGGGATCGGCGATGCCGGCGCTGCAGCCGGCGGGGCCGCCGTCGCGATTTTCCTCCGGGGCGGAGATACTTTCGCCGCCAAGCCGCAGCCCCTCGCGGTGAAAGGTCTCGACGGCCGGGCGGCTGGCGGCAAGGAACACGGCGTGGCTGCCGTGCGGCGGGCGCGCCGGCAGGCCGTCGAAAGTGAGCTGCGGGAAGACGACGGGCAGAGCGCAGCCGGCGTGCCCGAAGGCGTAGTCGAATTCGTCCTGTTCTTCTTCCGGCAGGCGGGCGTGGCCGAGGGTCGCCATGATCCCCGTGTAAAAGTCGCAGGAGCGTTTCAGATCGTTGCTGCCGAGGGTGATGTGGGAGATCACGTCGCCGCCCGGACCGGCCTTGCGGCCCTTCGGGTAGGTCACCGCCTGCAGCTTGTTGCCGTCGGGGTCGCGCACATAGGCGGCGTAGTAGTCGGGGGCATAGACCTCGCGCAGGCCGGGGCCGCCTTCGTCGCTGCCGCCGGCCGCCAGCGCCGCGGCGTGGAAGCTCTGCACGATTGCCTCGTTCGCCACATGGAAGGCCACGTGGTAGCCGTTGCCGCGCTCGAAAGGCCGGCCGTCCTGGGGACGGCGGATGACCACCCAGGGCCAGCCGTTCCTGTGCGCAAAGGTCAAAGCGCTACCGGCGCTCGTCCGCGCGGTGAAGCCGAGCAAGGGCAGCACCGCGGCATGGAAGCGCGCGGCCCGCTGCGGGTCGTCGCTGCCGAATACGAAGTGGCTGAACATCTGCTTTCCGACTCCAAGCGGGACCGCGCTACTGCCCGCGCCAGATGCCGCGGCCCGCGGCGCGCGCCGCCGCTTCCGCGGCAACATAGTCCTGTGCGTAGTCGCCCGCGGCGAGGGCCCAGCCCTGTTCGACCAGCCAGCTATTGAGCTCCGGCCCGCCGACGCCGCCCAGATAGCAGACAGCGAAGATCTCGCCGCCCGGTCCGCGTCCGCGCTCGACGCAGTCGACCCAGTGGCTGGCGATCCGGTTGCGCGCCGCCCACCAGGCCTCCTGGCCGCAGTCCCAGGAATGGCCGCCCCCGTTGGCGCCTCTCCGGGTGCAGGTCTCGTCGCGCCGCAGCCCGCGCAGACCGTAGAGATAGACCAGCCGGCCGCCGAGATCGATGAGCGCCGAATCGATCACCTGCGGGGCCCGCCCGCGCAGGTCGCCGCTGCCCAGTTGCGCCCGGGCGGCAGGGCAAAGGGCCACTGCCAGAACCGCAGCGAGCAGCAGGGTGTAGCAAAGGAGGCGGGAGTCGCGCATGGCGGCAAACTTGCCACAAGGTCCGCCGCAAGGTAAGGCGTCGCAGGATCGCTTTGCGTGCGGGGGGCGGCTCTTTTATCATCAGGGGCCGTCTGCCCTCACCGGGGCGGCGGAGGGGGCGAGTGAGAAGATGCCGGACGACGACAAGAAAACCGAAAAGCCAGCCGAAGGCGCCGAGGGCGAAACTTCGGAAGGGGCGGACGCCGGCGCTGAAGCGGAAGGGGAAGACGACCAGGATGCCATGATGGCTGAATGGGAGGCCATGGCGGCCGAGGGCGAGGAGAGCGAAGAGCAGCCCGAAGCGGGGCAGGGAACCGGGGCCGCCGCAGAAGTGCCGGCGCAGGTCAGCCTGCGCATCCCGGCCATCCACGAGGTCTCGCTGGAGGCCTATGCCATTCTCGGCACCGCCTCGATGCCGGTCAGCCAGCTGCTGCGCATGGGCCGCGGCGCCGTGGTGGAACTGGATACCGGCCTGGGCGACGAAATCGAGATGCGCATCAATGACCAGCTCGTCGCCAAGGGCGAGGTGGTGGTGGTCGAGGACCGCATCGCCATCGAGATCACCGAAATCGTGAAGCGCGAAAGGGTGCCGGAGGGTTCAGGCCGCGAAGGTGCTGCTCGGCACGCCCTGGCGCAGGCAGAGCGAAATCAGCCGCAGGGCCGGGTCGCTGAGTTCGAAGGAGATGCCGACCGCGGTGCCGTCGTTCCACATGCACTGGCCCTGGATGATGCCGGCAGTCGCATGCTCCAGGCTCACTTCGGTCGGCAGCGGCTCGGCGGTTTCCAGCAGCAGCTTGGCGCCGCCGATGGAGACGTCTTCCAGCTTGCCGCGCAACTGGCGGCCGCCGGCGGTCAGGGTGATGTCTTCCTGGCGCGGCAGGACGAAGCGCAGCGAACGCCGGCGCTCGAAGTCTCGCAGATGCTCAGGACCAACTTTGGTGGTCATCTCTACTCCGTTTCGGGTACTCGAACCCAGTTAGACCGTATCGGCCACTGGTTAACAAATCGCTAAGAAAATAAGGTGATTCCCAAGTAGGCCAGGGCATAAAATTGTCACGGTCTGCGGGCATTCAAAGTATGCAGGTAGTTATGAGGTTGTCTTCTGGTTGTCATATACAAGGTTCTTGCCCGACCTTCTTCCGCTCGCCTTCGGTCACTGTCCCGAGCTATCCCGCATTTCAGCGGTTTGCAGGTCAGTGTCTTCATTGAACAGGCTGCAGGGCGTGGAGGGCGGGCCGCTTTCTATTGCGCGATTACTTGCCGGTCTTATTCCCCCGCTTGGGTGGGGATTATCTGCGAGGCGGGACGGGCATCGGCAGCCTTCACCCCGGCGCCGAACAGCGTAGAATCGCCCCCTCTGCGATTCGGGGCCGCGAGTCGGGCGCCTGAGGCCCGCAGCGGGTAGATGAAGAAAACAGTGGGAGCCTGGCCATGCCGTCATTTGACATCGTCTCGGAAACCGACCTCAACGAGGTCGACAATGCCATCGCCGGCATGACACGGGAGATCCAGACCCGCTACGACTTCAAGGGGTCGAACTGCTCGATCGAGCGCAAGGAGGCGGTGCTGACCATCCTGGCCGACGACGATCTGAAGCTGCGCCAGATGCACGAGCTGCTGAGCACCTACCTGACCCGGCGCAAGATCGATTCCTCGGCCTGTGACCTCGGCAAGCCGGAGAAGGCTTCCGGCAACTCGATCCGCCAGCTCGTCACCATCAAGCAGGGCGTCGGCCAGGAGGTCGCCAAGCGCATCGTGAAGGAACTGAAGGGCAGCAAGCTGAAAGTGCAGGCGGCGATCCAGGGCGACAGCCTGCGGATCACCGGCAAGAAGCGCGACGACCTGCAGGACGCCATCAACCTGGTCAAGGAGATGAAGATCGACCAGCCGCTGCAGTACGAGAATTTCCGCGACTAGCGGAACCCTCGGGCGCCGCCCGCCGGCCCCGGCGGTGCCCGAAAAGGGTGCCCGGCGCGCTTAAATAACGTCTTGTTAACCAAAGATCTTTCGCTTTTGTGCGGCGTCCGGCGCGGCTGCCGCATCTTTACCACATCGTTACCATTGGTGGCGAAGGTAGTGGGCAATATTCCGAACCGTGGAGACATCCATGTCGGTCATGCCCATTGGCCACCTCGATTTTACCCGTGCGGACATTCATGTCCTGCTGAACCGCGGGTGCGAACTGGTGGACCGCGGCCTTGCCGGTGCCTGCGTACCGGTGGAGACCGAAGCGGGTGAACTGGTGATCGCCCTGCTGGACTACGATCATCAGTGCCTGATCTGCGCCATCGGCAAATCCCAGGGCTGGTACTACGCGCTGGACGCGGCCTGGCAGCCGCTGGCCCAGGGCCAGTTCATCGACGACGTCCTGGCGGCCCTGCCCGGCGCCCTGGAAGCGCACCGCCCGGCCGCGGCCAACGCCTGCTGAGGCGGGTCGGGGCGCTCCGCTGCCGGGTCGCCGGAATAA
>DAIQBR010000109.1:0-1612 GCA_036781105.1 Kiloniellaceae bacterium | reverse complement strand
GGCCGCGCGGCCGACGCCGGCTGAACCGCGTCGGCGCCGCGGCGAAGTCCCGGGATCCGCTATGCGACCTGCCCTTGCCCTGCTTTCTCTGGTTCTCCTGGCGAGCCTGACGGCCGCCTGGCCCGGCGCCGTCTCGGCGGCGGACAGGCAGGCCGCCGATCCGCTGGCGCCGGATGAGGCGCCGCCGCCGGCCGAGATGGAAGCCGCCGGCGAGCCCGTGGGCTCGCCCTGGGAGCATGCGCTCTGGCACAACGCCACCAGCATGATGCGGGTCTACATCTGCGATCATGCCCGCCGCCCGCCGCAGTGGTGCGGTGATCAGCATCGCGAGCTGCCCGCCAACGTGCCGCTGCCGGATCCGCAGGGCCCGCCGCTGGTGGCAGAGGACGCCGCCTGGTTGGCGTTCCTTGAGGCGATCGACCCCGCCAATCTTAGCCCCGAGCAGGTCGCCCTTGTGCGCCGCCGCGCGGTCGAACGCCGCGACCCCCAGGCCATGGAGATCCTCGGCTACCTCTACGCCGAAGGTCTCGCGGTCGAACGCGACTTCGCGGAAGCCTATCGCTGGTACGGCCTGGCCTTCCTGGCCGGCGAGAAGCGGGTGCGCGCGAACATGGACATCGTCTGGGACCAGCTCCAGCGCTACGACGTGGAAAGCGCCCTGGTCCTGACCCGGGAGTTCGACGCCCTGGCCGCGGGGGAGGTGCCGGAAGGTTTCGCGGCGCCCCTGCCTGCAAAACCCCAGTAATCAGCCGTTTTCTGCGATTCCCGGCAGCCTTAGCGCGATGACGCGCCGGCCATGACTGTTGCAAATTAAACGCAGCTTGCTGCTCTATTTTCAGCCAAGTGCACAATGAATAATCAACGACAGATTTTCCTTCCCTTTCTGCCGAAGGAATGATCATATGAGTCATCGGTCGACGCGCTGCGTCGGCCAGACGTCCATAGGGCGTTTCCTCCCTAAACTTGGGCCACCGCTTGCGGTGGCCTTTTCTTCTTTCGGGGTGAAGCTCGGGCCCGGGGTACGGCTCAGGAGAGGGCCTGGGCGAGGAAGGGCAGGCTGCGGTCCAGGCGGTAGTCGACCGAGGAGTGGTCGTCGGGAAACTCCTCGTAGCTATGCGCGATGCCCTGGGCCTCGAGGCTGCGATGCAGGCGGCGCGCGCCGTAGACCAGGTGGTACTGGTCCTGGCTGCCGCAGTCGATCCACAGCCCCTTCAGCTGCTTCAGGTTCCGGCCCAGGCTTTCCGCCATCACCACCGGATCCCAGCGCAGCCAGTTGTCCCAGCGCTCGGCGATCACCTCGCAGGTTTGCGGGTCGACCGGCAGCCGCACCCCGCAGAAGGCCGTGGGGTCCGGGTCGTAGCTGGCGCACATGGCGAGGCTCATGAGGATGTGCAGGTCCTTGCCGGACCACTTCGGGCCGGCCTCGAAATCGGTGATGAACTTCTCGATGCAGCCGCCCTTCTTGTCGAGCGCGCGCAGCGTCCCCGGCATGTCCGGCAGGTAGCAGAGCTCGAAGGCCATGTCGCCGGAATGGCAGGCGGCGGCGGCCCAGAAGTCGCTGTGCTTCATGGCGTGGACAAGGGCGCCGTAGCCGCCGGACGACTTGCCGAAG
>DAIQBR010000108.1:9442-10136 GCA_036781105.1 Kiloniellaceae bacterium | reverse complement strand
CTATTGGGGGTCCTTCGAGACGCCCCTGCGGGGCTCCTCAGGATGAGGGCCTTGTTGTTTGGGGAAGGCAGGAAAAGGGCCGACCCTAGCTCAAGCCTCATCCTGAGGAGCCTTGCGCAGCAAGGCGTCTCGAAGGACGAGGTGTGTTTCCGCTTACACTGGCGGGACCTACGTCGAGGCCGGGCGCCCGGCCCTTCGATGGCTCGCGCTCGCCCTTTAACAAAATCGGGGCTCGCTCGGCCGGGGCGACAGCCTGAGCGTAAGCGCCAGCGAAACACACATTATTCGTGTTAATTTTTTTCTTTGCCTTTCCAAGTCTTTGACGGACTTGGCGGGCCTCTCTAAAGTTCCTTGAAAAGCAAGGCCCCTAAAGCGGGCAAATGACGGGCGGCCGGAGGGCAGGGCCCTCGGGAGGAAAGATGGCCAAGCAACAGATTACCGAGGAAGAAGCGCTGGAGCTGCACGCCAGCGGCCGGCCCGGCAAGTTCGAGATCCAGGCGACCAAGCCGCTGACCACCCAGCGCGACCTCTCGCTGGCCTATTCGCCCGGCGTCGCGGTGCCCTGCCTGAAGATCGCCGAGGACGAGTCCAAGGCCTACGACTACACGGCCAAGGGCAACATCGTCGCCATCGTCTCCAACGGCACCGCGGTGCTGGGCCTGGGCGACCTCGGCGCCCAGGCGGCCAAGCCGGT
>DAIQBR010000108.1:9146-9391 GCA_036781105.1 Kiloniellaceae bacterium | reverse complement strand
CCGCGACGTGGACGAGTTCGTGAACTGCGTGCGCTTCCTCGGCAAGTCCTGGGGCGGCGTGAACCTGGAGGACATCAAGGCCCCGGAGTGCTTCGTCATCGAGGAGCGCCTGAAGGAGCTGATGGACATTCCGGTGTTCCACGACGACCAGCACGGCACCGCCATCATCACCGCCGCCGGTTTCCTCAACGCGCTGGCGCTGACCGAGCGCGACATCGCCGAGGTGACCGTGGTGATCAACGGGG
>DAIQBR010000108.1:0-9136 GCA_036781105.1 Kiloniellaceae bacterium | reverse complement strand
AGCTGATCAAGTCCCTGGGCGTACCCAACGATCATGTCCTGCTGTGCGACACCCGCGGGGTCATCTACAGCGGCCGCGCCGAAGGCATGAACCAGTGGAAGTCGGCGCATGCCGTCGACAGCGACAAGCGCACGCTGGACGAGGCCATGAAGGGGGTCGACGTCTGCATCGGCCTGTCGGTGAAGGGCGCCTTCACGGCAGAGATGATCGCCTCCATGGCCGAGCAGCCGATCATCTTCGCCATGGCCAACCCGGACCCGGAGATCACGCCGGAAGAGGTCGCCGAGATCCGCAGCGATGCCATCGTCGCCACCGGGCGCTC
The DNA here is from genome assembly GCA_036781105.1 of Kiloniellaceae bacterium. Taxonomy (GTDB): domain Bacteria; phylum Pseudomonadota; class Alphaproteobacteria; order Kiloniellales; family Kiloniellaceae; genus Pelagibius. The sequence continues at coordinate 8,814 of DAIQBR010000108.1, read as the reverse complement.
CGACTACCCGAACCAGATCAACAACGTGCTGGGCTTTCCCTACCTCTTCCGCGGCGCGCTCGACGTGCGCGCCTCGACCATCAACATGGCGATGAAGGTCGCCGCGGCGCAGGCGCTGGCCGCGCTGGCGCGCGAGGACGTGCCCGACGAGGTCGCCCGCGCCTATGAAAGCAGCACCCTGCGCTACGGGCGCAACTACATCATCCCGGCGCCTTTCGATCCGCGCCTCATCGTCGCGGTGCCGCTGGCCGTGGCCAAGGCGGCGATGGAAAGCGGCGTCGCGCGCAAGCCGATCGCCGACCTGCATGCCTATGAGCTGCAACTCTCGGCGCGCCTCGACCCCACCGCCTCCAGCCTGCAGCGCATCTTCGACAAGGTGCGCGAGGCACCCCAGCGCGTGGTCTTCGCCGAGGGCGAGGAGGAGCGCACCATCCGCGCCGCCATGGCCTTCCAGCAGGCCGGCTACGGCACGCCGGTGCTGGTCGGCCGCGAGGAGCACGTCGTCGAAACGATGAAGTCCATGGGCCTGGCGCGCGGCAGCCTGGAGATCCACAACGCGCGCCTGTCCAAGAACAACGCGCAGTACGTCGACTACCTCTACCAGCGCCTGGGACGGCTCGGCTCGCTGAAGCGCGACTGCCAGCGCATGGTGAACCAGAACCGCAACGTCTTCGCCGCCTGCATGGTGGCCTGCGGCGAGGCCGACGCCATGGTGACGGGCCTGACCCGCAGCTTCGGCGTCGCCTACGAGGACATCCGCCGCGCCATCGGGCCGAAGAGCAAGCAGCGCGTCTTCGGCCTCTCCATCCTGGTGGTGCGCGGGCGCTCGCTGTTCATCGCCGACACCTCGGTGCACGAACTGCCCAACGCCGAGCAGCTCGCCGACATCGCGGTGCAGGCGGCGGCGGCCGCGCGCACCCTGGGCCACGAACCGCGCGTCGCCCTGCTCTCCTATTCCAACTTCGGCAATCCCTGGCACCCGGCGGCCCAGCGCATCCGCGATGCCGTGCAACTGCTGAACCTGCGCGAGCCGGACTTCGAGTACGACGGCGAGATGCAGGCCAACGTGGCGCTGAACTACGCCCTTATGAAGGAGATGTACCCGGTCTCACGCCTGACCGGCGCGGCCAACGTGCTGGTCATGCCGGGCCTGCACAGCGCCAACATCACCGCCAAGCTGATGCAGCAGGCGGCCGGCGGCACCGTCATCGGCCCGATCCTCATCGGCCTGTCCAAGCCGGCCCAGGTGGTGCAGCTGGGCGCCACGGTGAACGACCTGGTGACCGCGGCGGCGCTGGCCGCCTACGACGCGCAGGGGGAAGAGGGGTAAGACCGGTGCCGGCGGACGTTTCGGGCAGCGGCGCGACGCGCAAGCGGCCGTTCGGCGTTACCCTGCTCAGCCTGCTGATGGGCTGGCTGACGGTTTCCGCGGTGCTGAATGCCGCGGTGTTCCCCGCACAGATCGAAGGCTGGCCTGTCGCCATGACCGTTCTGACCCTCGCCTACGCGGTGACGGCGGGAGCCGTGACCCTTGGCCTGTGGCGCATGCGCCCCTGGGCGCTGACCGCTTTTCGCGCCTGGGGCGTGGTGCTGCTGCTCACGATGGTTGCCTTCCTCTACTTCTTCGGCGCCATGATGGGGTACGAACAAAACCCGCTAGAGAGTGGAATCCTCTTCGTCGCGACCACGGGCACCATGGCGCTGATCTACTGGCTGCTGCACCGCTACATCCGCAAACGGGTGGTGGGAGCGCAGTAACGCTCCGCAGGAAGGCCACGCGTGGCCTTGGCGAGACCGGCCCCGCTCGCCGTGTGAGGAGAGTTCATGCCAGGGGAGTGGCTGGACAATAAAGTCAGCCGCTGGGCTTCCACGCGATTCCCGACACCAAGCCCTCGGCAGCGCGAACCGCTTCTTCCAGTGTCGCGTGAGGGCCTGACGCAGCCCGGGACACGCCCGCTTCGCCGGGGCTGCCCCACTGAATGACGAAGCAGGGGACCTCACGATCCTCACGAATCTCCGGTGGGTCTTCTATGTCGCCGGAACCGGGCGTGACTTCCTGCCGAACAATCCGCACCTGCGTCGGGGCCGTTCCGGCATAGAGGTACACACCGGTTTGAATGACCACATCGCCGTCGTCAGATGACATGCTCCCTCCTGCATGGTCATTCACTGTGACAGAGGAAGCATGGCGCCGCCAAAGGCAAAGCGGCGGGATCGGTGAACGCCATTTTCGCTGCCTGAGTGCTGCTCAGCCATGGATCCTGGCCCGCGCTCGCTGCTGCTCGCTTGGCCGGGATGACAAACGGAGTGAGCGGCGGCAGATTTTGAAGCGGTGCGGACGCTCGCGCCGTCGAGGGCCGGAGCGTCGCTTCCGGCAGCTCCGCTTGCCCCTGCCTGCCTGACAGATTAGATGTCGCACAGACCCTCCCCACTTCAGGAGACGTCATGTTCGACCACGTTGTCATCGGAGTCAGCGACTATGAAGCGAGTAAAGCGTTCTTCCTGAAGGCGCTCGAGCCGCTGGGCGTAGCCGTTGCCCTGGAAGGGCCCTTGGGGGTCGAGCTCAGCGCAGACGGCAAGTCTTCATTCTGCCTGTTCCAAACCCGGGAGAAGCCGGCGTATCTTCACCTGGCGTTCAAGGGCGAGACCCGCCAACAGGTGGATGCTTTCTATCGCGCGGCCCTGGAAGCCGGCGGCAAAGACAATGGAGCGCCCGGTCTGCGCCCGGAGTACCACGCGAATTACTACGCCGCTTTCGTCATCGGCCCGGACGGGCACAACATCGAAGTGGTCTGCCACGAACCCGGGGACTGAGCCTTCCATCAAGGGCGGCGTCCATAAATCGTCACGCCGGCTGACTCGCCGACCGCCGCGGGCCCTGAAAATGACAGCCTGATATCGCTGGGATCTTCGCATGTCGCCGGCGGAATCTTGCAGGCGCGACCGCAGGGTTTGCGTGTAGAACAGCGGGCCGCAATACGCTTCACCAGCAAGAGGACAATCCATGGCACGCGCCAAGAACACGATCTGCCTGTGGTACGACAAGGACGCCGAGGCGGCGGCGCGCTTCTACGCCGAGACCTTTCCGGACAGTTCGATGGGCAAGGTCTACCTTGCGCCCGCCGACTACCCCTCCGGCAAGGCGGGCGACGTGCTGATGGTGGAGTTCACCGTCGCCGGCATCCCCTGTGTCGGCATCAACGGCGGCACTACCTTCACGCACAGCGAAGCCTTCTCGTTCCAGATCTCCACCGAGGACCAGGCGGAGACCGACCGCTACTGGAACGCCATCGTCGCCAACGGCGGCCAGGAAAGCGCCTGCGGCTGGTGCAAGGACAGGTGGGGCATCTCCTGGCAGATCACCCCGCGGGTGCTGATGGAGGCGATGGCGGCCGGCGGCGAGGAGGCCAAACGCGCCTTCGAGGCGATGCTGGAGATGACCAGGATCGACGTCGCCGCGATCGAGGCGGCAGTCGAGGCGGCGGGGGGCGGCTGAGGGTTCCGGTCATGCCAGCCGGCGGCGGCGGCGAGGGGCGGCTGCAGGGGCCGGCGGCCGCCACCCGGCGTTGCAAAAGCTTCACGCGCGCCCCAAGGGCTCCGTGCTAGACTCGGCGACCGCGTTAAAGGGCAGGAAAGCCAGAGGAATTCCATGAGTGAGGCCGCGCCGGAGGGCCGGGACCAGAGAGCGCCGGGGCCGCAGGCCCTGCCCGAGGCCGAGCCTGCCCCAAAACCCGACTGGGGCCGCCAGGGGCTGGCCACGGCGGTGCTCTGCCTGCCCGCCTTCGCGGTGCTGCTGTTCCTGTGGGTCGACGGCCTGCTTTCCTTCACGGCAACCGCCCTGGCCGCCGCCGGCGTGCTGGCGCTGACCGGGGTGATGCTGAACCAGCACTTCCGCCGGCTGCGCGCGCTGACCCGCTACCTGAGCCGGCTGCGCGCGGCCGGGGACGACCGCCCGCTGCCGGCCGGGCCGTCGGGCGGCGACCTGCTGTCGCCGGGGCTCAGCGAAGCCATCGCCGAGACCGCCCGCGAGCAGCGCGCCCGGCGCCACGACCTGGAAGACACCATGGCGATGAACGCCGCGGTGCTGGCCGGCCTGCCGGACCCCATCATCCTGGTCGGCCGCAGCCGCCGCGTGCTGCGCCTGAACCCCGCCGCCGAGGCCCTGCTGGGCCACGACCTGACCGGGCGCGAGCTGGCGCTGGGCATCCGCAATCCGGGCCTGCTGGCCGCGGTCGACGCGGTGCTGGCGGGCGGCGAGCAGGAAGCCGTGGAGTTCACCATCCCGGGCAAGGTCGAGCGCGCCCTGGCCGCCCGGGTGCTGCGGCTGCCGGCAACCGAACCCGAGCGCGCCAACGTGATGATCGCGCTGTATGACCTGACCGGGGTGAAGCAGAGCGAGCGCATGCGCGCCGACTTCGTCGCCAACGTCTCGCACGAGCTGCGCACGCCGCTGACCAGCCTGATCGGCTTCATCGAGACCCTGCGCGGGCCCGCCCGCGAGGACGCCGAGGCGCAGGAGCGCTTCCTGAAGATCATGGAGGAACAGTCGCACCGCATGTCGCGGCTGGTCGACGACCTCTTGTCGCTGTCGCGCATCGAGCTGCAGGAGCACACGGCGCCCTCGAGCCAGAGCGACATTTCCGAGATCCTGCGCTCCGTCGCCTCGACCCTGGAGCTGGAGGCGGCGCGCCGCGGCATGCGCATCGAGATCGCCGCCGAGGCGCTGCCGCCGGTGATCGGCGTGCGCGACGAGCTGACCCAGGTGTTCCAGAACCTGCTGGACAACGCGGTGAAGTACGGCGAGGACAACACGGTGATCCGGGTCGCCGCCCGGCGCCTGGCCAGGGGCGGCGCCGGCGAGCGGCGCCTGGGCCGCGCCGGGGTGAAGATCTCCGTCACCAACGAGGGCGAGGGCATCGAGCGCGAGCACATCCCGCGCCTGACCGAGCGCTTCTACCGCGTCGACAGCCGGCGCTCGCGCCGCCTGGGCGGCACCGGCCTGGGCCTCGCCATCGTGAAGCACATCGTGAACCGCCACCGCGGCGTGCTGGAGATCGAGAGCCGCCCCAACGAGGGGGCGACCTTCTCCATCTACCTGCCGGCGGCGGCGGAAACGCCGCGGGCGGTGGCGCAGCCGAAAGCGTCGTGAGGGGGGCTTCCTGAAAGGGGCGAAACCGGCGGGCTCTGTGCCGGCGGCCCGGTCCTCGTCCTTCGAGACGCCTCGCTTCCGCGAGGCTCCTCAGGATGAGGACCTTATTTGAAACTCAAGCCTCATCCTGAGGAGCGCCCCGAAGGGACGCGTCTCGAAGGACGAGGCGTCTCTCCGCCTGAACCACAGGGCGGAAATGTGACGGCGGGTTTGCCGCGGCGGTTGCCTGAGGCGCCGTGGCGCGCCGGCAAGCCGAGAGAAATTCCTAAGATTTGGTGGATTTTTCCCGCTGAATGACCTGTGTCATTGAACTGTAACACGACTGTAGTAATAGCATCGCCGAGACGCCCTAGTTTGTCCCCGCCGGCATGGAGGCCGGCAACTGCATTGCGGCATGCCCCCTGTCGAGACTCGCCAACGAAGTTGGTGCCGCAAGGGTAGGCAATGCACCTGACTTCACCAATGGGCATCCAGCGGAGGTATTCCCGTGAACCAGAACAAGCTCGCCGTGGCGGCTCTCGCCGGCCTCGTCATGGCCGCGCCGGCCATCGCCGAAGCACGCGACCAGATCCGTATCGTCGGTTCCTCGACGGTGTTCCCCTACACCCAGGCGGTGTCGGAGGAATACGCCAACAAGACCAGCTTCTCGGCGCCCGTCGTCGAGTCGACCGGCACCGGCGGCGGCATGAAGATCTTCTGCCAGGGCGTCGGCGCCGACCATCCGGACATGACCGGCGCGTCGCGCGCCATGAAGAAGTCCGAGTACGAGCTGTGCCAGGCCAACGGCGTGGACAACATCTCCGAGGCGCTGCTGGGCTACGACGGCCTGTCGATCGCCGTGTCGCGCAAGGGCGACACCATGGACGTCAGCAAGGGACAGCTGTTCCTGGCCCTGGCGGCCGAGGTGCCGGTCGACGGCAAGGTCGTCGCCAACCCCTACAAGAACTGGAGCGAGATCGACGCCTCGCTGCCGAACGAGCCGATCCAGGTGTTCGGCCCGCCGCCGACCAGCGGCACCCGCGACGCCTTCGTCGAGCTGGTGATGGAAGAGGGCTGCGCCGAGTTCGAGGCCGTGAAGGCCCTGGACGGCGACCGCCACAAGGAAGTCTGCAGCCGCATGCGCCAGGACGGGCCCTTCATCGAGGCCGGTGAGAACGACAACCTCATCGTGCAGCGCCTGAACGCCGATCCCAGCGCCTTCGGCATCTTCGGCTACTCCTTCCTCTACGAGAACCAGGACACCCTGCAGGCGGTGAAGGTGAACGGCGTCGCGCCGGATGCCGACACCATCGCGAGCGGCGACTACGGCGTCTCGCGCCCGCTGTTCGTCTACGTGAAGAACGCCCACCGCGGCGTCATCCCCGGCCTGGACGAGTTCGTCGCCGAGTACATGAGCGAAGCGGCGCTGGGTCCGGACGGCTATCTCGCCGAGCGCGGCCTGGTCGCCCTCTCCGACGAGAAGCGCGCCGAGGTCCAGAATGCCGTCCTTGGCGGCAAGCACCTGGGCCGCTTCATGGGTCAGTAACACCCCGTCTCTGGCAAGGACCGCCGCCCGCCCTATCGGGTGGCGGCGGTCCGCGCCGGGGGCCGGCGCTTTCCCTTCACTTCCCATCTGCGGTCAGCCCATGTTCGAAATCGTCATTCTGGTGCTTCTCGTCCTGGGCGCCCTGGGCTACTTCATGGCGCGCAGCCGCGTCGTCGGCATGACCGCAGCCGGCGGTGTGCGCAGCCACTCCCTGCCGGCCTATCATGGGACCTTCGTCGCCCTCTGGGTCGGCCTGCCGGCCTTCTTCCTGGCGCTGATCTGGCTGCTGGCCCAGGACTCGGTGATCGACAGCCTGATCCTGGCCAGCCTGCCCGAGCGCCTGACCAGCGGTGCCGAGGCGGCAAACCCCTCCCTGCTGATCAGCGAAATCCGCAGCATCGCCGGCGGCCAGATCTTCGGCGACCCCGACCCCGCGGTGATCGAAGCCGGCGCGCGCCTGAAGTCCTGGGGCCAGCTGGCCGGCTGGGCCATGGTCGCCAGCTGCGCCGCCCTCGGCCTGCTCGGCCTGGCGCTGACCCAGCGCCGCATCCGGCCCCAGTTCCGCGCCCGCCACGGCGTCGAGCACGTGCTGGACGGCCTGATGATCGCCTGCGCCGTGGTCGCCGTCGTGACCACCCTGGGAATCGTCGTCTCGCTGCTGCTCGAGGCCTACCGCTTCTTCGAGCGCATTCCCCTGAGCGAGTTCCTCTTCGGCCTGAACTGGGAACCGCAGATCGCCATCCGCGCGGACCAGGTCGCCGGCCATGGCGCCTTCGGCGCCGTCCCGGTCTTCCTCGGCACCCTGGTGGTCGCCTTCATCGCCATGGCCGTGGCCGTGCCCGTCGGCCTGTTCTCGGCGATCTACCTGGCGGAATACTCAGGGCCGAAGTTCCGCCAGACCATCAAGCCGATCCTGGAGATCCTCGCCGGCATCCCGACGGTGGTCTACGGCTTCTTCGCGGTGCTGACGGTGGCCCCGGCGATGCGCGCCTTCGGCGCCGCCATCGGCCTGGACGTCGCCCCCAACAGCGCCCTGGCCGCCGGCGGCGTGATGGGCATCATGATCATCCCCTTCATCTCCTCGCTCAGCGACGACGCGCTGAACGCCGTGCCGCGCAGCCTGCGCGACGGCTCCTACGCCCTGGGCGCGACCAAGGCCGAGACCATCAAGCAGGTGCTGCTGCCCGCCGCGCTGCCCGGCATCATGGGCGGCGTGCTGCTGGCGCTGAGCCGCGCCATCGGCGAGACCATGATCGTGGTCATGGCCGCCGGCCTGATCGCCAAGATGACGGTGAACCCGCTCGACTCCGTGACCACCGTGACGGTGCAGATCGTCACCCTGCTGATCGGCGATACCGAGTTCGACAACCCCAAGACCCTGGCCGCCTTCGCCCTGGGCCTGGTGCTGTTCCTGGTGACCCTGGGCCTCAACGTCATCGCGCTGAGGATCGTGCAGAAGTATCGGGAGAAATACGACTGATGGTCAGCACCAGCCTGTCCGAAACGCACGACTGGATGTCCGAGGACGCGCGCGTGCGCGTGCGGCGGCGCCACGCCGCCGACCGCCGCCTGCAGATCTACGGCCTGTCCGCCATCGCCCTGGCGATCGGCCTGCTCGGCATCCTGCTCGGCTCGCTGATCCTGTCGGGCTATTCCGCCTTCGTGCAGACCAAGGTGCCGCTGCAGGTCTACGTCGACCCGGGCCAGGTGCCCGCCGACAACGTCGGCGGCGGCAACTTCCGCAAGCTGGCGCGCGATGCCTTCGCCGAGCTGCTGCCCGGCGAGCGGAGCCGCACGGAGCAGCGCGCCTACCTGGACATGCTGAGCGCGGGGGCGCCCTACCTGCTGCGCGACCGGGTGATGGGCGATCCTTCGCTGATCGGCCAGACGATCGCGATCTCGGTGCCGCTGGCCGACCCCATCGACCAGTTCCACAAGGGCATCACCCCGCGCGACGTGCCCGAGGACCAGCGCCGCGTGAGCGACCTGCAGATCGGCTATTACGACCAGCTGGTCGCCCAGGGCGCCATCTCGACGCCCTTCAACTGGGCGCTGTTCACCGCCGCCGACAGCCGCTTTCCCGAGCTGGCGGGCCTCGCCGGCGCCCTGGTCGGCTCGTTCTACGCCCTGCTGGTCTGCT
>DAIQBR010000107.1:0-10143 GCA_036781105.1 Kiloniellaceae bacterium | reverse complement strand
ATGTCATGGTCAAAGCCGACTCCGGTACCTATGGCATGGGCGTCCTGCGCCACGGGCTGTCGATCCTGTTCATCTGCCTGGTCGGCTGGCTCGCCATCGCCTCGGTGAACATTTTCGCCGACCTGCGCGCGCGGCGCTACGACATCGGCGTCGAGGACAACCTCGCCGCCCGCAAGTTCCTGACGCAGATCCGCGTGTTGCAGCGCGCCGTGGTGATCTTCATCGCCATCGTCACCCTGGCCATGGTGCTGATGACCTTCGAGAGCGTACAGAAATACGGCGCCGGCCTCTTCGCCTCGGCGGGCGTCGCCGGGCTGGTGCTCGGCCTCGCGGCGCGGCCGGTGCTGGCCAACCTCATCGCCGGCATCCAGATCGCCATCACCCAGCCGATCCGCATCGAGGACGCCGTGGTGGTCGAGGGCGAGTGGGGCTGGATCGAGGAGATCGCCACCACCTATGTCGTCATCCGCATCTGGGACTGGCGCCGCCTCATCGTGCCGCTCAGCTATTTCATCGAAAAGCCGTTCCAGAACTGGACGCGGGAATCCGGCTCGATCATCGGCTCGGTGTTCTGGCAGGTCGACTACCGTCTGCCGATCGAGGCCTTCCGCGAGAAGATGAAAGAGGTCGTCGAGCAGTCGGAATACTGGGACGGCCAGGTCGTGGTGCTGCAGGTGACCGAGGCCAACAAACAGACCCTGGAGCTGCGCGGCCTGATGAGCGCCCGCACCTCACCGCGCGCCTGGGACCTGCGCTGCGAGGTGCGCGAGAAGATGATCGTCTGGCTGCAGGAAAATCACCCCGAGGCGCTGCCCCGGCTGCGCGCCGAAATCGCCGAGGAGAAGAGCTTCGCCCCGGGCGAGCCGAGCGAGACTGCGCTGGCCGCCTCGGCCCCCGACCGGCTGCGGCAGCCGCGCGACGTGAACGAGTAGGCTCGCCGCGCGGCTGTTGCAGAAAGAAGGTCCTTACGGGGCGAGCTTGATCTCGCTCGGGGGCCTTTACAGCGACCACCGGATCGGCCATGCCGTAGCCCTGGCCGACGATCTTGCCGGCCTCGATGCCGCTGTCGACCAGGAAGTTGATGACCGCGTTGGCGCGCTGCTCCGACAGCACCTGGTTGTAGCCTTCGCTGCCCGTCAGGTCGGTGTAGCCGCTGATATCGATGGTCTGGTAGTCGGACTTCTTCGCCGCGGCGACGACATCGGCCAGCATGGCGCGGGCGTCCGGCGTGAGGCCGGAGTCATCGAAGTCGAAAAGCACGGTGAAGGCGGCCGGCTCCGGCTTCATCATCGGTTCCGGCGCAGGTGCCGGCGCGGCGGCCACCTTGGGCTGCTCCTCCAGCTTGGCGACGGCCATCATGAAGCGGTCGCGGCAGGCGGCGATATCTTCCGGCTGGAAGTTCTCCTCCTGCTCTTGCATCCAGCAGTCGAAGCTGACCTGGGCCTCGGCGGCGTCGAGCGGCTTGGCCTCGGTGGCGCCGGCCGCCAGGGCGTTCATCAGCCGCGTGCGCTGGTTCGTCAGTTCGCCCACCTTGTCTTCGGGCAGGCTGCGGGAGGAGATCATCTCCGGCTCCACCGAGCCGCCCTTGGCGGCTTCGATGGAGCGCATGGCGAAGTAGTCGGAGTCCGCGTAGTCAGCCTCGTCGTATTCGCTTTCGGAGAGCTTCAGGTAGCCCTCCTGAAGATTGCGATTGAACTCGCTGCCTTGCGACGGCGTTTTCTCCGCATTCTGCAGCTCCATGCCGCTACACCCGAGCAGAAGGGCGAGCCCGGCCGTGGCCAGGAGGAATCGCATAGGTCTTTTCATCTTGGTCTGCTCCCTTGAGGTTCTTGTTGAACGGACCGCAGCCGTTTCGGCAGCCCCGGTTCCACAGCTTGTCGGATGACACCCCTCCTCGGACCTTCACCCAGCGCACAGGCACCCAGCGCACAGCAATGCGCGCCCCGGACCTGCGGTTCCCCGTCCGGAGCGCCCCTGAAGGCTGTATCGGCTTTGCTGGTGAAGTCTGCGGCAGCCACAACAGCGCAGCCACGCGATACCTTGCGGCCGCGTGGTGCGAGTGGCGGCAGCTCTGTGCTGCCCATAAGAACGGTCCCGCAGGGGCTCATGTACTACGCCATTCGTTTAAAACCAAACCGGCGTGTCACCACTGCGACCGAACTACCTGTCTGCCATCCCTGTGTTTTCTCAACCAACCCCGGGTCCATTATTGGCCAGGGGAGGATTCCGACAAGCGAAAAGTTAGCGACGCTTCGCGGACAGCATGTAGGAATTTATGCTCTCCGCGGCCTCAGGCGGCAGCACGCCGCGCAGCGGCCAGAGCCCTGCGCAAAGCGGGAGGCAGGCCCGCAGCTTTGGCCATCCCTTTCGGGCGCCGGGAATGCTATGCGGAAAGAGCGCGAACAGCGGTGCTGCGGCCGGCCCGGCCGGTCCCCGAGAAGCGCCCGTACCGCTGACGAGTGATCCATGGGGACCCTGCTTTCCTTCACCGCCCTCTTCGTCTCGATCTACCTGGTGCAACTGGGGTCCGGATCGCTGGGGCCGCTCGACGCCCTCTCCGGCGCCGAGATCGGCTTCAGCACCGAAGAGATCGGCCTGCTCGGCTCGGCCCATTTCGTCGGCTACATCATCGGCTGCTACGTGACGCCGCGCCTGGTCGGCGACATCGGCCATTCGCGCACCTTCGCGGCGGCGGCGGCGATCGGCGCCATTGGCGCCCTGCTGCATCCGATCCTGGAAGGCCCGCTGATCTGGGCGCTGCTGCGCGTCCTGACGGGCCTTGCCATCGCCGCCGCCTACACGGTGGTGGAAAGCTGGCTGCACGCCAAGACCGTCAACCGCAACCGCGGCCGCGTCTATGGCGTGTTCCGCGTCGTCGACCTGGTCGGCGCGCTCTCGGCCCAGGGCATCATCGCCATCCTGGAGCCGGCGAGCTACGCCGCCTACAACATCGTCGCCATGTTCTGCTGCCTCTGCCTGCTGCCGCTGGCGCTGTCGCAGCGCGTGGCGCCGGAGACGCCCAAGGCGCCGCGCCTGCAGCCGCTGCGCGCCGCGCTGCTGTCGCCGGCGGCGACCCTGGGCATCATCGTCGCCGGGATCACCGGCGCCGGCTTCCGCATGGTGGGCCCGGTCTACGGCGTCGAAAACGGCCTCAACCAGACGCAAATCGCGATCTTCCTGGCCTCGGCCGTGATCGGCGGCGTCGCCGCGCAGTACCCCGTCGGCTGGATCGCCGACAAGACAGACCGGCGCCTGGTGCTGCTCGGCCTTTCCGTCCTGGCGGCGGTCAGCTGCCTGGGCATCGGCGCTTTGGCCGAACCCGGCGACGCGCGCGGCTTCTACCTCGGCGCCCTGATCTTCGGGCTGACCGCCTATCCGATCTATTCGGTCTCGGCGGCCTACGCCAACGACCTGGCCGCGCCCGACTTCATGGTGGAACTGAACGCCGCCCTCATCTTCCTCTACTCCATCGGCGCCATCGTCAGCCCGATCATCTCGGCCTGGCTCATCGCGCTGGCGGGCCCGGAGGCGATGTTCTTCTTCATGGCGGCGGTTCACGCGGCCCTGGTGATCTTCACCCTGTTCCGCATGACCCAGCGCCGCGGCACCGGCCCGCGCACGCCCTACCGCTACATCCCGCGCACGTCGATGCTGCTGGGCCGCATGTTCAAAAGTACGAACGGCAAGCGGGCGAAACCCTGAGACCTTCTCAGCCCTCGTAGCGAAAGCCGAGCTTCACGCCAACCTGGAAGTGGCCGACGCCGCCGTCGACGATGTGGCCGCGGATCTCCGTCACCTCGAACCATTCCAGGTTGCGCAGCGACTTGGAGGCCGTGCCGACGGCATTACGGATCGCACCGTCGCGGCTGTCGCTCGAGGAGCCGTAGACCTCGGTGACGGAATAGACGTGGTCGGACATGGCGATTTCCTTTCTTGCTCTGGGTTCGGGCTTCTCGATCCGGCAACGTGCCCGGCGGCGCGCGGGTTCCCGACACCGGCGTCCCCCACAAGGTTACAAGGCTGACACGGCGCTGCAAGGAACACAGCCGGTGCCGCCGCGTTGACCCGGCAAGCAGAGAACGCTTCGCAAGGAGGTACGCACCATGATTCGCAGTATCAGCAAACTCCGCGGCTACGACATCGCCGCCAAGGACGGCGAACTCGGCGACGTCCACGACATCTTCTTCGACGACCACAGCTGGAAGGCGCGCTACCTGGTGGTGGACACCGGTAACTGGCTGCCGGGCCGGCGCGTCATCGTGTCGCCCCAGGCCATCACCGGCATCGACGAAGAAACCAAGAAGCTGGCCCTCAATCTGAGCAAGGACGAGATCAAGCACAGCCCGGGCGTCGAGGCCGATGCGCCGGTGTCGCGCCAGAACGAGATCGCGCTGGCCGACCACTTCCGCTGGCCACGCTACTGGGAGGAATATCCCAGCGGCATGGGCATGGTGCCGATGATCCCGCACCTGCAGCACCAGGCCGCCGGCAGCGAGCCGCGCGCCCTGGACGATAACGTCATCCCGCAGGGCGACCCGAACCTGCGCAGCGCCACCGAGGTCGAAGGCTACCACGTCGCCGCCCGCGACGGCGACATCGGCCACATCGACGACCTGCTGTTCGACGACAGCGACTGGACCCTGCGCTTCCTGGTGGTCGACACCAAGAACTGGTGGCCGGGCAAGAAGGTTCTGGTGGCGCCGGCCTGGACCCGCGGCATCGACTGGAGCGACGAGAAGCTGCACGTCGCCGCCGAGCGCGAGACCATCAAGCAGGCGCCCGAGTACGAAAGCGGCATGGCCATCGACGAGGCGCTGGAGCGCCGCATCTTCCAGCACTACGGCCATACGCCTCACGCGGCGGAGTAGCGCGGGCGAGAAGCAGACGTCAGGCGGCCTGCCGGGCCTCCCGGCGGCCGCCTGCTTTCGTCTGTGACTGCGCATCCCTGCTGCCCGCTTGCCTGGCGCGGGCTTCGTAGATCTTCACCAGCAGATCTCCCAGGGCACCGACCAGCATGAAGATGGCGCCGAGGATGAAGAGCCAGACCCCGAAGCTCTTCAGATGTTCGAAGGCCGGCAGAAAAAGCACACTGCCAGCGAGAAAGGTGAAGTTGCCGAAGAGCCCGAGCCCGGTGTGGATCCAGCCGAATTCCTGCACCAGGGTTCTGATCGCCGTATACATGCCTATCTCCCTTCCCGGCGTCGAAACAAAGAGGCCGGCATACGCCGGCCTCCCCGCTTCAACGGACGAGAAGGGAGGAGGTTGCATGAGGGAAACCGGCGCAGCAGGTCATGACCCAGCCTCCGCGATGAGGCGCGCGTAGAGGCCCGGTGTCTCGAGTATATCCACGGCAAGCTCGAGCGCCAGATCGCCCTCGTCGAGTTCTGGAGGGCACAGCCTGCGGTGCGCCTCGACAGCTTCCTTGTCGTCCGGATCGATAGCCCGGGTCCTGTCGGCCCGGGCGGTCGTCCCTTCGCCCCGATGCAAGGCGGCCGTCAGACCGCCAGGCGTCACCTCCGGCGCCGAGGTGCAGACGTGAGGCAGCACACCGCGCCCGGCGAGCGCATAGCCGGAGGGCGCAAGGGCCTGTGCCCAGGGCAGATTGATAACACCCAGATTGTAGAGCGAGACGTTCTTTCGAATGATGCCGAAGCCCGCGGTGCTTGTGCCAATAACGAGGGCACGGCCGGAATCCTGAAGTGCAGCGGCGGCGATCTCCGCACCGCCAATTGTGGATGAGTCCACAACAACGATCAGCGGAAGCCCGGCTGATGGGTTGGATCCGCCGGCTTCGACATTGAAGTCGGCTTTGTTCTGTTTGCCGCGCTGCCTGAATACAATGCCGTCGCTCATGAAGGCAGTGGTAAGTCTGCGGGCAGCGTCCGGCGAGCCACCCGGTCCGGTCATGAAGCCCGTATCGATATAGCCGACCACCTGGGACCAGTCGGGGCGTGAGGTTCCCAGGGTGACGGAAGGACTGTGTACCGCGTTCGGGGCCGGCTCCGGCTCGCCGCGCAGGTCAAGCAGGATGCCCACCAAGGAGCGGTTTTCAGATCTCGCCTTCGCCGTCTCTCGGACAAGACTGTCAGCGAGTGCATTTGCGGCGAATTCATTGAGGACCGGGAGCTTGTAAAGCGCTATTCCACGAGTTCGCGTGAGGTCGTAGCTACGCGGCTTGATCAGCCAGCGCCTTACCGCAATCGTGGATGGCAGCGCCTTGCCATCGCGCAGAAGATTCAGGTGGGCTATGGAGTCCACCGGGCCTCGCAGGAGGGAATACACTTCGAACTGTGAACGGCCCCCCGTCGCTTTGCCGTCGATGTACGTGATGATGTCGTCAATCTGTAAGCCTGCGGCCGCCAGATGGCCTTCGCGGTCCAGCGACAACAGACGTAATCCTTCCTGGGTTGGCGCATAGGTCAGGTCGATGAGCCCATCGACATCCGCATAGAGATAGCCGTAGAACTCCTCCGACGGAAAGTATTGAGAGTCCTTGCCCAGGACACTCGCGAGGCCTGCCATGTAGCTGTCGTAGACCCGCTGCGGAGCGGTCTGCTGGATCTGCCCGGACTGCTCATGGACAGCGACCAAGGCCGCGCTCACCGCCTCGGCCCACTCCTGCGCTGCCGTGTCAGCCGGCTTGGCAAAACTAAAGAACGTGTTGCCGTTGTGATTCAGCGCCACCGTCTCGCCAGATGAGAGAACGGAGAGGCCAGGATCGACGGTCGACAGATTTGTGAGGCCAGCCAGCGCCATCTCTGAAACCGTAACGTCACCGTTGTAGGCATCACCTGCGTCCTCATAGGCCTCAACGAGCAGCCGCTCGATCCGATCGGCGTTTTCGGCCTGTGGCACCGGCGGAAATGGCGCGACGCAGGCAGCCAGCGAAAGGACGGCGAGCAGAACGGTTGCGGCCGGCAATAGCCGTCCCGGAAATCCAGACATCATGCACCGGCTTGCCTGCACGCTAGGCACAACCTCCATGACCACCCCTCCCCGAATGACGAAACCGGAAGATTAGTAGCTTCCGGCAAATCGAGCGATCATTTTGTTATTGCTATGCGCGTTAAGGTTTTGCGACCGGGTCAGGCGGCGAAGCCGTAGAGCCTGGCCGGGTTGTCGACGAAGATGAGCTGGCGGGTCTTCTCGTCCGGCGCCCAGTCGGCCATCAGGTCGAGCAGCAGGCGGTCGTCGGGCTGCTTGTCGATGGGCATGGAGACGTGCGGCCAGTTGGTCGCGTAGAGCATGCGCTCGGGAGCGTGTTCTATGAGCGCCTTCGACAGCGCGCCGACGTCGCCGTAGGTCGGCGGGCCGAGCTTCGAGGTCTCGTAGCAGGCCGAGATCTTCACATAGCAGTTGCCGCGGTCGATGAGGCGCAGCAGCGCCTTGAACGAGGGCGCGTCGGTCGTAACCGGCTCCAGGAACTTGCCGGCGTGGTCGATCACATAGTCGACGGTGAGCGACTGCAGGATGGTGAGATAGTCGCCGATGTCGCGGCCGTCGAACTGCACGATGGGACTCCACCCGAAGGGGCGCGTGCGCGTATCGATGGTCAGCAGGTCGGCCATGCCGACGGCACCGCCGGGCAGGTGCATGACGCGCGCGCCGCGCACGCCGCGCGCCGTCAGGTCGGCGAGGGTTGCCTCCGACACATCCGGCGCCACCACGGCGATGCCGCGCGCGCCCGCCCCGAAGCGGTCGAGGGCATCGAGCAGGCAGGCATTGTCGAACTGGTAGGCGGCGCCCTGCACGAAGACCACGCGCTCCAGGCCCAGCCAGGCCTGAAGCCGGCGGTAATCGTCCAGCGAGGCCGGCAGCGGCGGTTTCGGCGGCCCGCCGTCGCGCCCCGGGAAGCGGTCGTCGTCGGTCGCCATGGGCGGCAGTTTCAGGCGCGGCGGCTCGCCGCTCAGCTTGCGGCCCTGCGAAGCGTCGATGTTCATAGGCTGTACTTCTCTACGGCAGCGCGGTTGATCTCGATGCCGAGGCCGGGCCCCTCGGGCACCGCCACCATGCCCCGGTCGTGCTCGATGGGTCTGGTGATGATGGCCTGGCGGTAGGGGTTGTAGGTGCGGTCGAATTCCAGGTGCGGCTGGTAGCGCGCGTGGCGCGGCGGGCTGGGCGGCAGGATGGCGTGGACATGCAGCGAGGCGGCCAGCACCACCGCAGTGCCCCAGACGTGCGGCACCAGGCGCAGCCCCGCGACCTCCGCCATGGAGATAATCTTCTTCATCTCGGTGAAACCGCCGCAGCCGCAGACGTCGGGCTGCAGGATATCGACGGCGCGCCGCGAGATCGCCTCGGCGAAGGCCCAGCGGCCGTGCCAGGTCTCGCCGCCGGCGACCGGCAGCGGCTGGCCCGCCCTGACGTCGCAGTAGGCGTCGAGCAGCTCGGGCGTCACCGGCTCCTCGAACCAGTCGATGCCGAGGTCGCCGACGCGGTTGCCCAGGGCGACGGCCTCGATGGCGTCGTAGCCGTGGTTGGCGTCGATCATCAGCGCTGCCTCGGGCCCGATGGCGGCGCGCACGGCGGCGATCACCTCGGCGTCCTCCTCGACGCCGAAGCCGATCTTGATCTTGGTCGCGGCGAAGCCCTCGGCGATGTAGCCGGCCGTTTCCTCCTCCAGGGCGGCGCGGCGGTCGCGCCCGACCGGGCGGAAGCCGCCGGTGGCGTAGGCCGGGATCTGCTTGCGGAAGGCGCCGCCGAGCAGCACGTGGACCGGCACGCCGAAGTGCTTGCCGGCGATGTCCCACAGCGCGATGTCGATGCCGCTGATCGCGGTGATGGTCAGGCCGCGCTGGCCCTGGTCGCGGAACTGGTTGTAGAGCTCGAGCCAGATCGGCTCGATCTCCAGGGGGTCGCGCCCGACGACCAGCGGCGCCATGGCCTGCACCACGGCGGCATTCGCGGTGGAGGGCCCTAGGCATTCGCCCCAGCCGATGGTGCCGTCGTCACACTCCACCTCGACCAGGCAGGCCCAGCGGTCGGTGAAGGTGGAGAAGGCAGACTGGAAGCGATCCTCCAACTGGTGGCGCAGGACGTGGGTGCGGAGGGCGACAATTTTCATGATGAAATCTTAGCAAACTAGGCGGCGAATTTCCGCACCAGCGGGCCGAGCATCTCCATCTCCTCGTCGGTGAGGTCGGTGAGCGGCGCGCGCACCGGCCCGGGGTCGCGCCCGATGAGGCGCAGGCCCGCCTTGATGATGGAAACGGCATAGCCGGGCGAGCGGTCGCGGATGCGCGCATAGGGATAGAAGAAGTCGGTGAGGATGGCCTGCATCTTCGACTTGTCGCCCGAACGCAGCGCAGCATAGAAATCGAGCGCGGCCTGGGGGGCGAAGTTGAACACCGCCGAGGAGTAGGTCGACACGCCGGCACCGTCATAGGCCTCGGCAAAGAGCTCGTGGGTCGGCATGCCGCCGACGTAGACGAGGCGGTCGCCGAGCCGCGTGGTGATCTCGCGCACCGTGGCGATGTCGCCGCTGCCGTCCTTGAAGCCGATGAGGTTGGGGCAGGCGTCGCAGAGGCGCTCCAGGGTCTCCGCCGTCACCTGCGAATTGTCGCGGTTGTAGACGATGACGCCGATGGAAACCGAATTGCAGACCGCCTTCACATGACGGAAGAGGCCCTCCTGCGGCACCTTCATGAGGTAATGCGGCAGCAGCAGCAGGGCATCGGCCCCGGCCGCCTCGGCATCCTGCGCGATCTCCACCGCCATGCGGGTGCCGTAGCCGCAGCCGGAAATGATCGGCAGGGCGCCGGCCGCCTGCTTGGCGGTGCGGATCACCTCGACGATCTCGCCGCGCGACAGCGAGAAGAATTCGCCGGTGCCGCCGGCGGCGAAGAGCGCGGCGGCCGGATAGTCGGCCAGCCAGGAGACGTGCTCGCGGTACTTGCCGGCGTCGAATTCGCCCTCGGCGTCGAAGGTGGTGACCGGGAAGGACAGCAGGCCGGCGCCGATCTGCGCCTGGAGGTCTTGGGGGGTCATGCTCAGGGCCTTACAGGAAAAGTCAAAGGACAGCGCCGGCGCCCCGCCGTCGACTTCGGGGCCGTCGATTTCGGGGGCCGCCGGACGCTCGGCCACATCATATGATGGGTACCTTGGCTGTCAACTCATCATATGACTGAACGACAGGCCGGCGGG
>DAIQBR010000106.1:0-10188 GCA_036781105.1 Kiloniellaceae bacterium | reverse complement strand
CTGGGCCTGGCCGATCTCGCCCAGGCTGAAGGACACGGTGGTGATCAGGAAGGTGCCGCCGATGACGATGAGGATCGAGGGAACGTCGAGGAAGGCGGCCGCCTGGCCGCTCAGCATCATCGCCGTTGCGATCATGGCGAAAGCACCGCCGACGCCGAGCAGCGTGGCGAAATCCACAGTCGGCCCGAGCCGCGGAGCCTTGATCTCCACGGCGGGCTGTCCGCCTGTGCTGGGTGCTTGCGTATCGACCATGATGCCGTGCTCGAAAGTCGCCTCAGTTGCCGCTGCGGTCGACCTTGATGATCTCCGTCATGGTGACGCCGAGGTGCTCTTCCACCACCACGACCTCGCCACGGGCGACCAATCGGTTATTCACATAGATGTCGATTGCCTCGCCGACCTTGCGATCCAGCTCCACGATGGCGCCGCGGCCCAGCTTCAACAGCTGGCTGACCTGCATGTTGGCCTTGCCCAGTACCGCCGAGACCTGGACGGGAATGTCGTAGACCGCCTCGAGTTCCTTGGCGTTGGTCGGCGGCTTGCTCGCCTCGGGCAGCTTGCCGTCTTCCTCATTCTGGACGTCCATGTCGGCGGTGTCGGCGTCGAGTTCCGCGAGATCAAAGTTGTCGTCTTCGGCCATTGAGACCTCCTGCATTGTCTGTCGCCGCTAGGCGAACTGTGCCCGCCGCAGCGGCTGTACCGCGGCCGGAGCGTCCGACTGCGGCGATTGCGAAGCGGCGCCTTCAGGCGCCGGCTGTTGTGCTGTCTGCTTGTCAGGCGCCGACGCGGCATCGCCGGCGGCCGCCTTGGAGGTCTCGCCCTTGTGGCCTTCACCTTTGGCAATCGGCTTCAGGGCGCGGGCGATGACGGTGTCGATGTCCTTCCAAAGGCCGGCCTGGTCGCGCTCGGCGCCGCCATCTGCCCATTCGACACGCAGATCGCCGGCGAGGAGGCGCTCGTCGGCAAGGAATACCAGCTTGCCTTCAAAACCGCTTTGGGCGGTGCTCCGCTCGATGCACGCCCTGAGGGCATCGAGGTCGGCGTCGGCGCAGCGGATCACCATGCGCGGCTCATCGCGCAGGCGTTCCAGGCAGGCGTCGACCACCGCGCGGATCTCTTCCAGGCCGTGGTCGCGGGCAAGCTGCGGGAAGAGCTTGCGCACCACGGTGAGGGCTGCCTCGAGAGTCTCGCAGCGCAGCGCGTCGGCGTCCGCGGCGAGCGCTTCGCCGAGTTGGGCGAAGAGGGGTGGCAGGCCTTCCACGGCTGTGGCGAGGCGTTCGGTCTGGGCGCCTTCCGCTTCGGCGAGGCCGGCCGCCTTGCCTTCCGCGAAGGCGGTCTGGCGTGCCGCCTCCAGTTCTTCTTCGCTGAAGGTCGGCGCCGGCGGCTGCTCAGCCGCGGCCTTGGCCGCGGCGGCGGCTTTCGCGCGCTCCGACTGCTCCTTGTCGAAGCTGGTTTCGAAGAGGAACTTCTCGTGCTGTCCCATGACCTGTCCGCGCCCGTCCGCTAGTAGACGAGCTCGTCCTCTCCCTTGCTCTCGCTGATGATGATTTCGCCCTTCTCGGCGAGATCCTTGGCCGTGGCGACCATGTACATCTGCGCTTCGTCGACGTCCTTCAGGCGCACCGGGCCCATAGACTGCATGTCTTCCTTCATGATCTTGGCGGCGCGCTCGGACATGTTGGAGAAGAAGAAGTCGCGCAGGGTTTCCGAGGCACCCTTCAGCGCGGTGGCCAGCTTGTCCTTGTCCGAGGCGCTGAGCAGGGTCTGGGCGCCACCCGGATCGAGGTTGCCGAGGTCCTCGAAGGTGAACATCAATGCCTTGATGCGCTCGGCGGAGTCGCGGTTGCGCTCTTCCAGGGCGGTGAGGAAGCGGGTCTCCAGGGTGCGGTCGAGGTAGTTGAAGATGTCCGCCATCAGTTCGTGCGAATCGCGGCGGTTGGTCTTCGCCAGGTTCGACATGAACTCGTTGCGCAGGGTGCGCTCGACGTCGTCCAGCACCTCCTTCTGGACGGCCTCCATGCGCAGCATACGCATGACGACTTCCATGGCGAAGGGCTCCGGCAGCACGCCCAGTACCTTTGCGGCGTGCTCCGGCTTGATCTTCGACAGCACCACGGCGACGGTCTGCGGGTATTCGTTCTTCAGGTAGTTGGCCAGCACCATCTCGTTGACGTTGGCCAGCTTGTCCCACATGGTTCGGCCGGCGGGACCACGGATTTCCTCCATGATTCCCGTGACCTTGTCCTTGTCCATCACCTTCAGCAGCAGACGCTCGGTGCTGTCGTAGTTGCCGGTCACCGAGCCCGTGGTCGAAATGCGGTCGGCGAATTCGACCAGCATCTGCTCGATCAGCTCCGAGGTGACGGTGCCGAGATTGGCCATCGACTGCGACAGCTCGCGAATCTCTTCGTCGTCCATCATGCTGAACAGGCGCGCGGCGTTCTCCTCGCCGACGGCGAGCATGAGCAGGGCGGCCTTTTCAGGCCCGCTCATGGTTTGGATGTCTTCACGTACAGCCATGGAGGGGGATCCGTATCAGACTTCTGCGTGGAGCCAGCCGCGGATGATGGCGACGGCCTCTTCCGGGTGTTTCTCGATGATTTCTGCGATCTTCTTGACCGAGGAGGCGCGCACGCGGCCCGTGACCTGGTTCAGGTCGATCATCTGATCGATCTCGTGGGCGACGTTTTTCTCGGGGACGCCGTCCTCGCCCACCCGGGTCGCGACGACGGCCGAGGGGTCGCCGGCCAGGCGCGGTGCCCCGCTGCCGTCCGGTCCGGCCAGAGCAGCCTGGCCGCCACCGGCCGGCAGCATGCCGGGAGCGCCTTCGGCCGCACCCTCTTCGTCGACTTCCAGCAGGCGGCCGAGCAGCGGGCGTACCACCATGAGCAGCACCAGGACCGCGACCACACCGAGCACCATGAGCTCGGCAATCCGCATGAAGTCGCCCTTGTTCAACCCAAGCAGCAGGCCCTGCGTCTCGGTATCGCCGGCCTCGAAAGCGACAAAGGGCATCTCGACGACTTCGATGGTATCGCCGCGGGCCTCGTCGTAGCCGACCGCCGAGCGTACCAGGGCGGCGATCTTCTCCATATCCGCGGTGCTGCGCGGCTCGTAGGTGGTGTTTCCGTCGGCATCGGTGACCGGGACGCCGTTGACCATCACCGCGACGGAAAGGCGGCGCACCATGCCGGCTTCGCGAATATGCGTCTTGACGGTCTTGGTGATCTCGTAGTTGACGGTCTCCTCGGTGCGCGTGGTCTGGCTCTGGCTGCCGGAAGCGCCGTCGAGCTCGGGCAGGGCGTCGGGCAGGTTGTTGCCCACGGTCACGCCGGCCGGGCCGCCATCCTGGTTGCTGGCTTGTTCCTCGACCACCTGGGTGGAGCGCACCACCTGGCCGTCGGGATCGAATATCTCGGCATTCTCCGTGACACGGTCGAAGTCCATCTCGGCCGAAACCTGGGCCCGTACATTGCCCGGCCCGAGCGAGCGGGCGAGCAGGTCCTCGATGGTGCGCACCATGCGCGACTCATAGCCGATGCGCATTTCTTCGGCCCGCGAGGCGGTCTCCGAAACGTCGCCTTCCTCGGTGCCGCGCGCCAGCAGATTGCCCTTGTCATCGACGATGGAGACCATGGTGGGCTTCAGACCCGGCACGGCCGCGGCGACGAGATGTTGTATTGAGGTGACCTGTTGGCGATCGAGCCCGCCGCTGCTGGCGAGCATGAGAATGATGGAGGCGCTCGGCTCCTGGCGTTCGCGGCTGAACAGCTCGCGGCGCGGCAGCACCAGGTGCACGCGCGCCTGCTTTACCGTGGAGATCGAGCGAATGGTGCGGGCCAACTCGCCTTCGAGCGCGCGCACGTGGTTGATATTCTGAACGAAATTGGTGGTGCCCAGACCTTCGGAGCGGTCGAAGATCTCATAGCCGATGGAGGCGCCGCTGGGCAGGCCTTCCTCGGCGATCACCATGCGCGATCGTCCGACCTGGTCCTGCGGCACGAAAATCTTGCCGCCCTCCTCACCGATCCGGTAGGGGACGTTCATCTGCTCGAGGCGGGCGATGATCTGGCCGCTGTCCTGCGCGCTGAGTTCGCCATATAGGAGTGCCATGTCCGGCGACGCCAAGCGGCTCGTCAGGTAGATAAAGAACGCGACGATGCCGGCCGCGACGGCAGCCATTGTGCCGAGCCGCGCCGGTCCCAGACCCTTAAGCGTCTCTAGGAGAGAGTTCAAATCAGACCATCCTGATGCTCATCGACCGGGTAACCGAAGGCCGCGATTCCTTCGGCCTCCACAAGCCAACGTCTTCGTGCATCACCTTGGCTGACTTGCACTTTTAGGCTAATTGCTTCCGGTAAAAGCGCCGTTAACGGCGGGCAATTATTGCCTAGCCGCTAGGAAGTTTTTTCCCCTTCGGGGGCCGGCAAAGCGGGGTTGGGGCAGGGACCGGAACGGCAACACCCCGCCGGCAGGGCCGGCGGGGTGGCGGAATCTCGGGGCGGTTCGAAGCTGCTGCAACCTCCGGACGAGTCTGGCGCAGCCCTGTCGGAGGTTCTCCGGCGGTCAGGAATTGGAGCGGCTGTCGCTCATCTTTTCGCCGCCGCCGGCGATATGGCGGCGGTACTGCTGCAGGCGCGTGGTGCGCAGGCCGCGCATGCCGTGCTTGTCGATCAGGCTCTGCCAGGACAGGAACTCTTCGACAGACAGATTGTAGCGCGCGCAGGCCTCCTCCAGGGTGAGCAGACCCGCCCGCACGGCGGTCACCACTTCCGCCTTGCGTCGGATGACCCAGCGCTTGGTTCCCGGCGGCGGCAAGTCGTCCAGACTGAGCGGCTTGCCTGCCGGCCCAATGATGCTGGTCGGCCTACCTGGGCTGTCGGAGTACATCGAAAAGTTTCCGTCTCTCATTTCAAACCCGCTATCTCGCTAGGATAGGCATTCGCTGTTTAAAATTCGCTAAATCAGGTAGTTAAGCTAAGCTTTAGATAACTTGAAGGCTTCCTTAACCCTGAGGCCGTCGGCGCGGAGGCCCGGCTTACCGCCGGGCCTCACCACCTAGCCTTAGCGTTTGACGCGGATCAGCTCTTCCAGCATGTCGTCGGCGGTCGTGATGACCTTGGTATTCGCCGAGTAGGCGCGCTGGGTGATAATCATTTTGGTGAACTCCTCGGCCAGATCCACGGTCGAGGATTCCAGCGCCGCCGGGGCGATGTCGCCGGCGCCGCCGTTACCGGCCAGATTCAGCTGGAAGTTGCCGGAGCGGTTGGTCTCCAGATAGACGTTGCCCGACTTCGACTCCAGGCCGTTGGGGTTTCGAAACATACCCAAGGGCAACTGAAAGATGTCCTGTCGCTGTCCGTTGTCGAACAGGGCGGTGACAATCCCGTCCTCGCTGATCGTGATGCCGGTGTAGTTGCCGAAGCGCACACCGTCCTGGTCGATGTTCGAGATCGTGAAGTTGCCGGCGAACTGGGTCAGGCCGTCAGTGGCGGCGATGGTGCCCAGGTCCAGGGTGATGGTGGCGTTGCCCGCACCGGTGGAGAAGCTGGTGAGGGTCACCGTCGGTGCCGCCGGCGAGAACACCAGCGGCGTGCCGTCGGTGTCGAAGACGATGTCGCCGGTCCCGGCGGCCACGCCGGAGGAGGTGGCGCCGCCGTCCAGGGACGGGTTGGAGGCCGCCCATGACCAGGTGTTCACGGCCGTCTTGGTGAAGGTGACGTCCATGTCGTGGGCATTGCCCAGGGAATCGAAGACCTGGGCCGTCACCGAGAAGCTGTCCGCTACGGCAGCGGTCGAAGGCAGGTTCACGCCCAGCGAGATCGCCGTCGTGGCAGCGGCGCTGCCGGACAGGTTCGAGATGTTGACCGTCTCCAGGCCGGTGAAGGTGCTGGAGCTCGGCGGCGGCGTCGTGTTCCGCAGGTTATAGCCCTGCAGGAAGTAGCCTGCCGCGTTCACCAGATTGCCGTTCTGATCCGGGTTGAAGGAACCGGCGCGGGTGAAGTAGAAGTCATCGCCGAAGCCCGGTGTTGAAGCCTCGTTGACCACGAAGAAGCCCTGGCCGGCGACCGCCAAGTCGGTGCCCGAGGCAGAGCCCTGCAGCAGGCCCTGGCGGTTGATGAAGGAATAGGGCGTGGACATCACACCGCCGGGCGTGTGCGTCGTCTGGGTCGCGGCCTGGGTGACCAGCGTCGAGAAGCGGGCCGACGTCCCCTTGTAGCCGACCGTATTCACGTTCGCGATGTTATCCGTGATCATGCCCAGAGCGTTGCTCTGTGCGGCCAGTCCGGAAACCCCGGCAAACATAGCGCCGTAGATACTCATGACTTCGTCTCCTTGGTTGGGGCCTGCCCGCCGCGGCAGCGGCGTCTGGGGGGCGGCCCTAAATCAACTCTCTCGTTCTTAAGACCCGATGTTCCTGCGCTACTTCGTGATCGTCAGGACATCGGCCAGAGCGACCTCAAGCTCGCCGACCTCCAGGATCACTTCACCATCAACCATCTTCACGCCGGTCACCTTGCCGGCGGTGCCTTGAACCAGCGGAACCGGCTTGTCGTTGGTATCGACCGCAGTCACCAGGAAGCCGTAGAGGCCGTCCGCAAGCTGGTTCCCGTTCTCGTCACGGCCATCCCAAACCAACTCGTGGTGGCCCACCTCGGTGTTGCCCTGGAGGGTGCGCACGGTGTTGCCTTGCTCGTCGATGACAAGGACGGTTGCCTTCTTGGCGTTGCCGCCGAGGTCGTAGGTGATCGTCGACTGACCGTCCTGCAGCATCAGGATGATGCCGTCGGCGCCGACTGTCTTGTCGATATAGGCGACCGCGTCGTTCAGCTGCGTGTCACTTTGCAGGGCGAGCAGCGCATCCAGCTTCTTGTTGGTCGAGATCGCCTGTTCGACGCCGGTGAATTCGACCAGCTGGGAGGTGAACTCGTTGGTGTCCATTGGGTCGAGCGGATCCTGGTGCTGCAACTGGGTGGTCAGCAGCGTCAGGAAGGTATCGAAGGTTTCCGCCAGCGATGCGCCGTTGGTGATCGAGCTGCTGTCGGCATCCTTGAAAGGGACGCCGTTGACGGGATCACGTACGCTCGAGGTTTCCATGGTGTCGTTCTCCTGACCGTCCTAGACCCGGATGTCCAAGGCGCCGTTGTGGCTCGAGCGATAGGCCTCAGCCGGGGCGGGGGCGGTCTCTGCCGCTTCGCCGCCACGCGGGGCATCGCCGCCAGCGCGCCCGGAACCGCCGGAATTCGCGTTCTGCTGCTCCTGGCCCTGGCCGCGCAGATTGAAGTTCAGGCTGCCTGAATCGGTCTTCACGCCGGCTTCCTGCAGGGCGCGTTCAAGGCCGCGGGCATCGCGCTGCAGCAGGTCGAGGGTCTCGGAGCGCTCGGCCGAGATGACGGCACGCAAGGTGCCGTCGCCGGCAGTCTCCAGTTTGACCTCGATGCGGCCCAGCTCTGCCGGGTGCAGCTTGATGTTGATCTGATCCTGACCGGCGACCTGAGCGCGCTGGACCTGCACGGCAATCTGCTCGGCGGGGTTCGCTGCCGCGGAATGACGCGCCGAAGCGAGAGTTTCCGCGAAGCTGCTCTGCTGCACGCTGCCGCCACTGCCGGTGGCGCCGGGCAGACCGCCCAGGGCGTTGCTGTGGCTGCCGGGCAGGCCGGCAACATCGCCGCCACCGCTCTTCGCCGCCGCGGCGGCGCTGCCGGGCTTGTCGCCCGCTGCCGTCGGTACCGTGGCGGTGGCCGTCGTGGACTGGGCGGCCTGACTGGCCGGGGCGGAGGCCTTGCCGGTGGCCGGCTGTTCACCCGTGGCGTTGCCTGCGACCGTAGCCGTGGTGGCGGCTGCCTTGGTATTGGTCGATGCGGGCTTGGCTTGCTTTGCGGTGTCCTCTGCCATCGCCACGCTCGCTGCCGCGCCGCCCAGGGCCGCGGCGGGCCGCGACTCAAGGTTGGCCGGCTGGGTCTGGCCGGCACCGGGCCTGGAGTCCGATGCAGCCTGCTGCGCCGCGCCCGGCTGGCCCGTGGCCGCCTGTTGCGGCGCCGCCGAGGCGGTGCGCTCGGCCGCCGCACCCGGCTGCGGCGCTTTGGCATTGTCCGGGGTGAGTTTCTTGTGCGCCGGGTTCTCGCTCGCTGCCGCGTTGCCGGCTGGCTGGCCCGAGGTTTCACCGGTGGCCGCGCCGGGCGCTGGCGTCGGCTGGGCGCTCGCCGTTTGCGGTTGCTTCTCCGCTGCGGCGGTTTGGCCGCTGTTCTGCTGTGTCACCTGCTGTGTCACCTGCTGCGGCGCAGCCGGTGCGGCCGCTCCGGCGGCCACGGGCGTTGCCGGAGCCGACGCCTTCGCGCCGTCACTATTCGGCGTCGCTGCGGGCCCGGCCACCGGCAGGGTCGCCGCGGCCGTCTGGGCGACAGCTGCGCCGGCAGCCGCTGCGGGTGCCGCTTGCGCCGCCGTCGGGTTGCCGTCGCCGGCTTCCTCGGGACGGCTGTCCTCCTGCAGGTGGGAGTCCTCACCCGCGTCTTCCGCGGCATGGGTCTCCTCGGCGGGATGCTCATCCGGCTCCGGCCGCTCTTCGTGGACGGCGCTGTCGTGCTGCCGCTCATCGTACCGTGGTTCTTCGCGCGGCACCTCTTCGCGATACAGATCGTCGCGCGCCGGTCGGTTCGTTTCCCGCGGCTCTTCGGGCACGCGTTCGTAGCGCGCTTCCTCTTCACGCAGCAGCGTGTCGAAGAAACCGTTTGCCGGCCGCTCTTCTTCGCGGGCGGCAGACCTGGCGCCGATGGGCGCGGTAAAGTCCGGAGCGATAACTTGCATGTGTGACGACTTATTCCCTGAGGGTTGATACCTGACTAGGCAGCGTGAATACCGAACTGGAAGCCCGCGTCCTTCAGACGGCGCAGGATGGTGGTCTCCATGGCCAGGTGGTCGCCATCGTCGGCCATCCGCTCGTCGACATCGACCCAGGCTTCGCGCAGGGGCTTCAGCAAGTCGACGATCTTGGCGGCACCTTCGATGTCGCTCTTGATATTGATCCGGATCAGCTGGGCCAGGATGAAGCGGTAGAGCTGGCCGAGGCCGTCGGCAATCTCGCCGCCGTTCTCCATGTCGAGGCTCATGTGCAGCGTGCCGACAATCTCGGTCACGACATTGACGCGATTGCAGCGTTCCTCGATCTGATTGTGCTTCATGGCTTCGATCGCGGCGTCGAGCGACGCGATGGCTTCGTCATAGAGCATCACAACGACACGCGTCGGGCGGGCCCGGTTCAGTTCGCTGCGAAACGCTTCGGTAGCGGCAAGCGGCATGGTTCAGTCTCCATTTCTATCCCCCGAGGGAACACCGCTCCCGGAAAGGGGGAGGTGCCGTGTCGGGATTCCGGACCGGACGTAGCTGTCGCTGCGGCCGGACCTAGTCTCGGACATCAAGAAAGCAATTCGTGGGCCAAACCCGGGATAGCGCGGAAAGCCGCGGCTTTTCGGGCCGCTGCCCGGTCCCCGAGGCGAGGTGGCGGATCGTGACGGCTGAACTTGCCTGGCAATTCCTGCAGGGCGGAGACAAGCTTTGCCCGGTCAGGCGTGATGTCCCCGAGGCAGAGCCGGCGACAGCAGGGTCGATCTGTCGCCGCCGCGGCCGGCTGCGGATTCATAAGGTGGCGGGCGTTGGGCGGCTGGCTCGGGATCCGGGCCCTGGAGGCGCCAAAAGGGCGGAAGTGTTTGCCGCGGCAGCCTGCAGGATTTTCCGGAATCTTCCACCTGGGGTTTTGCATCCTCGTCAGGGAAAATTTTCTAATCCGTTGATATTAAACAGAAATAATAGCGCTTCCAAAATTGGCACGATTCCTGCCGTGAGGGGGCAACCTGATTGCGTGCGGGATGCGTCCCGCGGCGATCGAAGCCGGCAACCAGCCGGTTTCAGGGGTCTCTGCCCACTTTGGTTATTGGAGTCGACAGATGCCTACAGTCACAACGAACACCGCAGCCAACTCGGCGCTGCGCTTCTTGAACTACAATGCGATGCAGTCGGGCAGCTCGGTCTCGAAGCTGGCCTCCGGCTCGCGCATCGTGAAGGCCTCCGACGATGCCGCCGGCCTTGCTATCGGCACGCGCCTGCTGGCCGACGTGACCGTGCTGCGCCAGTCCTCGGTGAACGCGGCGCAGGGCGCCTCGGTGCTGCAGGTGGCCGACGGCGGCCTGGCGC
>DAIQBR010000105.1:8707-10266 GCA_036781105.1 Kiloniellaceae bacterium | reverse complement strand
GGTCTGCATTCAGACCGGCACGACGACCGAACTGAACCTCGCCGACTTCTTCCGGCTCAACAACATGAGCTATGAGCCGGTGCCGATCGAGACCCAGGAAGAGGCGATCACCAACTACCAGGCCGGCCGCTGCGACGTCTACACGACGGACGCTTCCGGTCTTGCCGCGGCCCGTTCCTCCTTCGACAACCCCGCTGACCACATCATCCTGCCGGAGATCATCTCCAAGGAGCCGCTGGGCCCGCTCGTGCGCGAGGGTGACGAGCCCTGGGGCGACGTTGTGCGCTGGACGCTCAACGCGATGATCACCGCCGAGGAGTTCGGCGTGAACTCCTCCAACGTGGACGATATGGTTGCGAGCAGCGACAACCCCGAAGTCCGACGTCTTCTCGGCGTCGAGGGCAACATGGGTGAGATGCTGGGCCTCGATCCGAAGTGGGGCTACAACGTCATCAAGGCGGTCGGCAACTACGGCGAGGTGTTCGAGAAGTTCATCGGCGCCAGCACCCCCGTCGGCCTGGAGCGCGGCATTAACGCCCAGTACAAGGACGGCGGCCTGATCTACTCGCCGCCGATCCGCTAACCGCCGGTCGTCGATCGGTCACTGAAGTGAGCCAGGGAACGTCGGCAGGGCTGCGCCGGCGTTCCCTGAGTTCATTCTGGGGTTAGCCTGTATTCTTCCTGGGTCGTCGCAGCGGGGTGTGCCAATGGCCGCAATCGAACAGGATTCCGAAAGTTTTTCGCTCGGCCAGTTGTGGTCGGACAAGCGCTACCGCGCTGTCCTTACCCAGATTCTGGTGATCGCTGGCGTTTTCGTCTTTGTGGCCTGGCTGGCCATCAACGCAGTGCAGAACCTGGAAGCCCTGGGCAAGTCCTTCGGCTTCGAGTTTCTCCAGGAACCGGCCAGCTACGACATCAACCAGACCCTGATCCCCTATAACTCGCGCGACACTCATTTCCGCGCCGGAGTGGTCGGGCTGATCAATACCGGCCTGATCGCGGTTGCCGGCTGTATCTTTGCCACCATCCTCGGTTTCATCTTCGGCGTGCTGCGACTATCCAGCAACTGGCTGATCAACAAGATCGTCTACTGCTACGTGGAATTCACCCGCAACGTGCCGGTGCTGGTGCAGATCCTGCTGTGGCACGGCGTCATCGTTCACACGCTGCCGCCGCCGCGGAGTGCAATGAACCCGGTGGAGGGCGTGTTTCTCTCGAACCGTGGCTTCTATATTCCGGAGCCCATTTTCGAATCGGCCTTCTGGCTCGTCGTCATCGCCTTTCTGGTCGCCATCGCGGGCATGATCTTCTTCAAGCGCTGGGCCAAGAAGACCCAGGAGGCGACCGGCAAGATCTACCCCGTCTTCACCATCGGCGTCGCGGCGATCCTCGGGCTTCCGCTGATCGTCTTTTTTATTGCTGGTATGCCGCTCAGCTTCGTGCTGCCGGAAATGGGGACCTTCAATATCAGCGGCAACCTGGTGCTGAAGCCTGAGTTCACGGCGCTGTGGTTCGCCCTGTCGGTCTACACCTCGGCCTTCATCGCGGAGATCGTGCGT
>DAIQBR010000105.1:0-8697 GCA_036781105.1 Kiloniellaceae bacterium | reverse complement strand
CGGCCAGACGGAGGCCGCTTTCGCCCTGGGCGTCAAGCCGAACTGGACCATGCGGCTGATCATCATCCCGCAGGCGCTGCGGGTGATCGTGCCGCCGCTGACCAGCCAGTACCTGAACCTGACCAAGAACTCCTCTCTCGCCATCGCCATCGGCTACATGGACATCGTGGCGACGCTGGGCGGCATCACGCTGAACCAGACCGGCAAGGAGATGGAGTGCATGATGATCGTTCTGCTGATCTACCTGACGATCTCGCTGATCATCTCGGCCTTCATGAACTGGTACAACCGGCGCATCGCGCTGGTGGAACGCTGAGGGGGAGGGACGAGACATGGTCGACGCGACACGCGCCTACGACCCCGGCACCCACCCCAGCCTGCCGCCGCCGATCTCGGCGCGCGGACCGGTGCTGTGGGTGAAGAAGAACCTGCTGGGCTCTCCCTTCAACGTCATCCTGACGCTGGTATCGATCTATCTGCTCTACCTCATCGTGCCCGGCATCCTGAACTGGGCGGTCTTCGATGCCGTGTTCAGCGCCGGCTCCCGCGCGGAGTGCAGCGAGCTGGGCAGCGGGGCCTGCTGGGCGATCGCCAATGTCCGCTTCGGGCAGTTCATTTACGGCTTCTATCCTGAGTACTTACGCTGGCGCATCGACCTCACGGCGGTGCTGTTCATTCTCGCCCTGCTGCCGGTGCTGTGGGACAAGACGCCCTTCCGTCAGCAGTGGTACATCTACTCGGCGATCTTTCCGATCATCGCCTACTTCCTGCTGGTCGGCGGTCTGGGCCTGGAGAAGGTCGAGACCACCAAGCTGGGCGGCTTCACCCTCAACGTGGTGATCGGCGTGACCGGCATCGTCGCCTCCCTGCCGCTGGGAATTCTTCTTGCCCTCGGCCGGCGCTCCCACATGCCGATCGTGCGCACGCTCTGCGTGATGTTCATCGAGTTCATCCGCGGCGTACCGCTGATCACGCTGCTGTTCATCGCTTCGACGATGCTCAACTACTTCCTGCCGCCGGGGACGACCTTCGATCTGATTCTCCGCGTCCTGATCATGGTCACCATCTTCTCCTCGGCCTATATCGCCGAGGTGGTGCGTGGCGGCCTTCAGGCCATTCCCAAGGGGCAGGTCGAGGCGGCCGACGCCATGGGCCTGAGCTACTGGAAATCGATGCGCCTGGTGGTGCTGCCGCAGGCGCTGAAAATTTCCATTCCGGGCATCGTCAATACCTTCGTCGGGCTGTTCAAGGATACCACCCTGGTGGTGATCATCGGCCTGACCGACGTATTGGGCGTGGGCCGCGCCTCGCTCTCCGACGCCAAGTGGGTGGGCCTGGCGTGGGAGGTCTATGTGTTCATCGCAATCCTCTTCTTCATCTGCTGCTTCAGCATGGCGCGCTATTCGATCTATCTGGAGAAGAAACTGCACACCGGCCACAAGCGCTGAAAAGGCGCGGGCCGAACTAGGAGGCTATAGGGATGTCTGAGGCTGCTCCCCAGATGCAAATTTCCGACGAAATCGCCATTCAGATGGTCGGGATGCACAAGTGGTACGGCGAATTCCACGTCCTGAAGGACATAAACCTGACCGTCAACCGCGGTGAGCGTATCGTCATCTGCGGACCCTCCGGGTCGGGCAAGTCGACCATGATCCGCTGCATCAACCGTCTGGAAGAACACCAGAAGGGCAAGATCATCGTCGACAACATCGAGCTGACCCATGATGTGAAAAACATCGCGGAGATCCGCCGCGAGGTCGGCATGGTGTTCCAGCACTTCAATCTCTTTCCGCATCTCACCGTGCTGGAGAACTGCACCCTGGCGCCGATCTGGGTGCGCAAGATGCCGAAGAAGGAAGCCGAAGAAATCGCGATGGAGTATCTGGAGCGGGTGAAGATTCCGGAGCAGGCGAAGAAGTATCCCGGGCAGCTTTCCGGCGGCCAGCAGCAGCGCGTCGCCATCGCCCGTTCGCTCTGCATGAACCCGCGCATCATGCTGTTCGACGAGCCGACCTCGGCGCTGGATCCTGAGATGATCTCCGAGGTGCTGGAAGTCATGGTGAGCCTCGCCGAAAGCGGCATGACCATGCTCTGCGTGACCCATGAGATGGGCTTCGCCCGCAAGGTCGCCAACCGGGTGATCTTCATGGACGGCGGCGAAATCATCGAGGAGAACGAGCCGGAAGAGTTCTTCAACAACCCGCAGTCCGCACGTACCAAGCTGTTCCTCAGCCAGATCCTCCACCACTAGGCGGATCGCATCCGCACGCCCTACGGGGGGCGAGGGGCCGGCGCGGCTTGACCGCCCGGCCCCTTTTGCTTGCCGGCGGATGTCAATCGTTTCTCTTAACGCCTGGCGCGGCGGAAGCTGCTAAATTGTCTCCCCGGCAGGACCTGGAAAGGGTCAGAGGGTGAGCGACAGCCAGACAGATCCCCGGGCGCGGGAAGCGCCTTCAGGACGGGCCGGGCAGGCGGCGCCGGCCGGCAGCAAGGTCGTCTTCGCCCAGATCGAGCCGACCACCCGCTGTAACTTCACCTGCGGCTTCTGCAGCGGCCGCCAGATGGATCAGTCCGACCTGGCGTTGGACGATTTCGACCGGCTGCTGGAAAGCTTCCCGGACCTGGAGCACATCGAGTTGCAGGGCGAGGGCGAGCCGCTGCTGCACAAGGGTTTCTTCGAGATGGCGCGGCGTGCCAGGGCGCGCGGCATCCGCCTGTCGATGATCACCAACGGCAGCCTGCTGTCGGAAGAGCGTGTCGCGCAGATCCTCGACGTCGGCATGGTGGCGGTGAACGTCTCCATCGAGTCGCCGGAGGAGGCGGATTTCCAGAAGATCCGCGGCGGCCGCCTCGACAAGGTGAAGGCCGGCATCGCCCGCCTGCTGGCGGCGCGGGACGCGCGCGGCATGACGGTACCGAAGGTCGGCTTCTCGGTGACCGTGCTGCGCGAGACGCTGGAGAGCCTGCCGCGCATCGCCGAACTCTACCGCGAGCTCGGCATGGACGGCGGCGCCACCTTCCAGGCGCTCAGCCGCATGGATTGCTACACCGGGGTCTATGACCGGGAAATGCTGGGGCAACTGCTGGAACCCGAACACAGGAAGCGCCTGCAGGAACTGCGCCAGGTGCCGGAGATCCGGGCGATGATGGCGGCGACGTCGTCAGGGGATCACTTCTATCCCGAGATGTCGCGCCGCTTCCGTCCGGAGCACGGCTGCCCCTGGGTGCGGGGCGGGCTCTATGTCGACCGCCACGGCGCCATGACGTCCTGTTGCATGGTGAAGGACAGTGCCACCTATGGGCTCGGCAAGCTGGGCATCACGCCGGTGGCGGCGGTGCTGGAGCAGCGCCGCGCCCTGGATGCCGAACTCGAGGCCGGCCGGCCGCCGGCACAGTGTCTCGGCTGCGGCTACTACCGCCCCCCGGAGCTGCGCGAGGCGCGGCGGCGTCGCATGCTGGCGGAACTGGCGCGCCGCGATTTCTCGCAGGTGCTGGATTAGCCCGGGATGATGCCGGTCAGCGAGGGATCGATGATCTCGTGGCGTTCCTGCCGGTAGGGCACGAAGCCCATCTTCTGATACAGCGGCAGGGCGCGCGGGTGATCCATGGTGTTGGTGTTCACCGTCAGCCGTTCGGGTTCGTAGCTCCAGGCCTGCTCGATGGCGGTGTACAGCAGGTAGCGGCCGAGGCCGCGGCCGACGCAGTGCGGCATCAGCCCGAAATAGGCAAGATCGATGGTCGGCTCTTCGCGCCGGTCGAGCTCGAAATAGCCGGCCGGCGCCCCCTCGACGTAGAGCACGAAGACCTCGACCCGGTCGTCGGCGAGGATGCCGGCGAGTTCCGCGTCGGACATCTGACGGCGGTACCACCAGCGCCAGTCGCCGCCCACCGAGTTGTAGAGATAGCGGTAGAAGCCGACGGTCGGATGTTCGGCCCGCAGCAGCGCGTACTTGGTGCGCTGCGGCGGATGTACCGGGGCGATGGCCGGGCGTTCGGTCATCTCCAGGAAAGTGATGGTGAAGCGCACCTTCGGATCGCGCCCGGCCGCCAGCGCGATATCCACCGGCGGCTCCACATCAGCCGGCGGTTCGCCCGGCAGTTCCAGCCAGCGCGCCATCACCGCGCGGGGGGTGACGGCATAGCCGAGCGCGGCGTAGAAGCCGATGACCTGGCGGTTGGTCTCGCGCACCATCAGTTCGACTTTCAGGATTCCCTGATCGTGCAGCCATTCCTCGGCGCGGCGCACCAGCCTCCGTCCCAGGCCGCTGCCCTGCCTGTCCGGATCGATGGCGACGTAGTACAGCCAGCCGCGGTGGCCGTCGTGGCCGCAGCAGATCGTGCCGATGACGTTGCCGGCCTTCTCGGCCACGAAGATCTCGGCACAGGCGCTGCGCTGCCACAGCGCGATGTCGCGCAGCGGATCGTTGTACCAGGCTGTCAGACCACAGCGCTGCCAGAGGTCGGTACAGCCTGCGAAATCGTCGTCGCGGTAGGGCCTCAGTTCCAGCACGCGGCTCAGGCCTGGCTGACCGCGGCGGGGCCCTGTTCGACCGGTGTGTCGCCGGGCAGGCCCCATTCCGACCAGGAGCCGTCGTAGACCGCGACGTCGCGGTGGCCGAGGCGGTGCAGACCGAGGGCGAGTATCGCCGCGGTGACGCCGGAGCCGCAGGTGGTCGCCACCGGGCGCCGCATGTCGACCCCGGCCGCGGCAAAGCGCTGCTTCAGGGCGTCGTCGTCCAGCAGGGTCTGGGTCTCGGGGTCGATGATCTCGGTGAAGGGCAGGTTGCGGCTGGCGGGGATATGGCCGGCCCGCAGGCCTTCGCGCGGCTCGGGCGCCTTGCCTTCGAAGCGGGCGCGGGCGCGGGCGTCGAGCACCTGGTCGGCCTGGCCGGCAAGGTTGGCAAGCAGCTGCTCGCGGTCGCGCAGCAGCACGCTGTTCACGCGCGGCGTGAAGTGGCGCTCTTCCGGGCGCGCCTCGCCGTCCTCGACGGGGCGGCCCTCGTTCAGCCACTTCGGCAGCCCGCCATCCAGCACCGCGACCTCGTCGTGGCCGAAGTAGCGAAAGGTCCACCACGCTCGCGGCGCGCTGAAGATGCCGCGCTGATCGTAGATCACCAGGCGCAGCCCGTCGCCGAGCCCGAGCTTGCGGACCTTGGCGGAGAAGATGTGCGGCGGCGGCAGCATGTGGGGCAGCTCGCTGACCGGGTCCTTGATCGCATCGATGTCGAAGAAGACGGCGCCCGGGATGTGCTGCGCTTCGAACTCGTGACGCGGATCGAGGCCCTCGCCCGGCAGGTAGTAGCTGGCGTCCACCACGCGCAGGTCCGGGGCGCCGAGGTTGTCGGCCAGCCATTGGGTGGAGACCAGGGCTTCGCTGCTGAAATCGACCATGACGGAAACTGAATCCTCCCGAAGGCGGGCGGTGTCGCCGCCCGCCGCTTTGCTATTCGTCGAACAGAATATTGATGCGCCGGTTCTGGCGGCCCTTGTTCTCGATCTTGCCGACGCGCACGCGCCCGATCTCGCCGGTGCGCCGCACGTGGGTGCCGCCGCAGGGTTGCAGGTCGACCCCGGCGATGTCGAGCAGCCGCACGCGCCCGCCGCCGCTCGGCGGCTTCACCGACATGGTGCGCACCAGATCGGGCTGCGCCGCCAGCTCCGCCTCGCTGATCCAGCGCGGTGCGACCGGATGGTCCTCGGCGATCAGGCGGTTCAGCTCGGCGGTGATGTGTTCCTTGTCGAGCGAGGTGTCCGGCAGGTTGAAGTCGAGGCGGCCCTTGTCGGCGCCGATCTGGCCGCCGGTCACGTCGCCGGTGACGACGGCGCAGAGCAGGTGCAGGCAGGAGTGCATGCGCATATGGCGGTGGCGCCGCTCCCAATCGATCTCGGCGGTGACCGCGGTGCCGGGGGCGGGCGCCGCGGCGGCGTCTTCCAGCACATGGACCACGTCCTCGTGGTCGGCGCCCTTCACCGCGTCGACGACCTTCAGCCGGCTGCCGTCGGCCAGCACCAGCCAGCCGCAGTCGCCGGGCTGACCGCCGCCGGTCGGGTAGAACACGGTGCGGTCCAGGCGCAGGCCCTCCGGCCCGCTGGCGGTCACCGTCGCCGCGCAGCTCTTGAGGTAGGGATCCTCCCTGAACAACAGTTCCATGCTTCTGCTTCCTTGCTTGTCGCTCCCGCTCAGCGCCGCCAGTCGAGGAAGGCGGGTACCGGCAGGCCTTTTTCCCTCAGGAAGGCGGGATTGAACAGCTTGCTCTGATAGCGCATGCCGCCGTCGCAGAGGATAGTTACGATGGTATGGCCCGGTCCGAGCTGCTTGGCCAGCCGCACCGCCCCGGCCACGTTCACCCCGCTGGAGGCGCCGAGGCAGAGGCCTTCGTGCTCCAGCATGTCGAAGACATAGGGGATGGCCTCCTCGTCGCGGATCTGGAAGGGCGCGTCGACCGTCAGGCCCTCCAGGTTGGCGGTGATGCGGCCCTGGCCGATGCCCTCGCTGATCGAGCTGCCCTCGGACTTCAGCTCGCCGTGGGCGTAGTAGTGGTAGAGCGCCGCGCCCATGGGATCGGCGAGGCCGATGACGACGTCCTTGTTGCGCTCCTTCAGGGCCATGGCGACGCCGGCCAGGGTGCCGCCGGTGCCCACGGCGCAGATGAAGCCGTCGACGGTGCCGTCGGTCTGGTTCCAGATCTCCGGGCCGGTGGTCTCGTAGTGGCCGCGCCGGTTGGCGACATTGTCGAACTGGCGCGCCCAGATGGCGCCGGCCGGGTTGCTGTCGTTCAACTCCGCGGCCAGGCGCTCGGAGACGTGGACGTAGTTGTCGGGGTCCTTGTAGGGGACCGCCGGCACCTCGCGCAGCTCGGCGCCGGAGATGCGCAGGATGTCCTTCTTCTCCTGGCTCTGGGTCTCGGGGATCACGATCACCGTGCGGTAGCCGCGGGCGCGGGCGACCAGGGCGAGGCCGATGCCGGTGTTGCCCGCGGTGCCCTCGACGATGATGCCGCCGGGCTTCAATGTGCCGCGTTCCTCGGCGTCCTTGATGATCGCCCAGGCGGCGCGGTCCTTCACCGAGCCGCCGGGGTTCTGGAACTCCGCCTTGCCGAGGATCTCGCAGCCGGTCGCCTCGGAAAGCCGGCGCAGGCGGATGAGGGGGGTGTTGCCGATCGCACCGACGAAGCCGTCGCAGACGTCCATTTCTTATTCTTCCTTGCGTGGGGCGCCGCCCGAGACAGCC
This sequence comes from Kiloniellaceae bacterium, assembly GCA_036781105.1. Classification (GTDB taxonomy): domain Bacteria; phylum Pseudomonadota; class Alphaproteobacteria; order Kiloniellales; family Kiloniellaceae; genus Pelagibius. Next base: position 1,466 of record DAIQBR010000105.1, on the reverse strand, counting down.
CCAGGGCAACCTGGGTCCGCAAGGGGCGGCGCCGGCCGGCGAGAGTAGCTGGCCCGGCCAAGTGGGTTCAAGGTCCGGCCCCGAAAACCCCGAAGCCAGGTGTGAATCACTTCCAAATACGCATAAGTTCGGTGTAATTCAAGGTCAGCCATTGCAGGGCCACCGCGGCGGTGAGGTTGGTGACCCCGCCCCGGGCCAGTTTCTCCAGGGCTTCCGCGCGGCTCATGGCCAGCACGCGGATGTCCTCGTGCTCGTGGTCCAGGCCGTGGATGCCGCCGGCCCCGCGGCTGTCCACCTGGCCGCAGAACAGGGTCAGGGTCTCGGTGCAGGCCCCGGGGGTCGCCAGGTAGCGGCCGATGGGATGCAGCGCGCCCACCGTGCAGCCGGCCTCCTCCTCGGCCTCGCGGCGGGCGACGTCCTCCGCCGTCTCGCCCTCCTCGATGATGCCGGCGACGACCTCGACCAGCCAGGGCTCCATCCCCGCGGCATAGGCACCGGGGCGGAACTGCTCGATCAGTACGACGCTGTCGCGCGCCGGGTCGTAGAGCAGCTCGGCGGCGGCGTGGCCGCGCTCGAAGATCTCGCGGGTCATCTCGCCGCTCCAGCCGCCGTCATATTTGCGGTGGCGCAGGCGGTAGCGGTCGACCTGGAAGTAGCCCTTGAAGGGGGTGGTCTTCTCGATCACCTCGACACGGGGATCCGGCTTGGGCGCATGCTTGGTCACGGGGGCTGTCGTCTCCCTGCTGTCACGGTTTTCGTCGATGCTGTCAGGCCGCGCACCTTAGAGCCATCGCGCGGCGGGTTGAACAGCCGTCTTGCGCGGGCAGGCCGCGGCGTGCTGCCATCGCGCGGCAGGGCGGCCAGCAAGGAGAGGTGCGATGTCCGGAAAGAGCGAGAAGGTGACCTTCACCGGGGCCGACGGCCAGAGCCTGGCGGCGCGCCTTGATCTGCCACAGGGGGACCTGCCGCGGGGCAAGCCGCGCGCCTACGCGCTCTTCGCCCACTGCTTCACCTGCAACAAGGACATCTTCGCCGCCGCGCGCATCGCCGGCGGCCTCGCCGAGCGTGGCTTCGCCGTGCTGCGCTTCGACTTCACCGGGCTGGGCGCCAGCGAGGGCGACTTCGCCAACACCAATTTCTCCTCCAACGTCGGAGACCTGGTGCGCGCCGCCGACTTCCTGCGCGACGACTACGAGGCCCCGAAGCTGCTGATCGGCCACAGCCTGGGCGGCGCCGCGGTGCTGGCGGCAGCCGGGCAGATTCCGGAGGCCAGGGCGGTGGCCACCATCGGGGCGCCGGCGGAGCCGGCTCACGTCGCCGCCCATTTCACCGAGGCGCGCCCCGAGATCGAGGCGGCCGGCGAGGCCGAGGTGCTGCTGGTCGGCCGCCCCTTCCGCATCAAGAAGCAGTTCCTCGAGGACATCGAAAAGCACCGCCTGGAGGGCGCCATCGGCGGGCTGAAGAAG
>DAIQBR010000104.1:6772-10274 GCA_036781105.1 Kiloniellaceae bacterium | reverse complement strand
CCGGCCTCGCCGCGCTGGTGAACTCCAAGGCGGACGCCATCTGCATGGTCGGCAAGGCCTGGGACTTCCACGTCGACGTGGCGCTGGAGATCCCGCGCGCCGAAAACGTCGCCATGATCGGCGAGTCCGTGGCCCACGCGGCGACGCGCAAGGACGAGGTGATGTTCGACGCCGAGCATTTCTTCGACGGCTACAAGGCCAACCCGGCCTACGCGCTGGAGTGCATCGAAGCGGCGCACAAGGCCGGCGCGCGCTGGGTGGTGCTCTGCGACACCAATGGCGGCACCCTGCCCGGCGACGTGGAACGCATCGTCGGCGAGGTCTGCCAGCGCATCCCCGGCAGCCATGTCGGCATTCACTGCCACAACGACACCGAGAACGCGGTGGCCAACACCCTGGTGGCGCTGAAGGCCGGCGCGCGCCAGCTGCAGGGTACCATCAACGGCCTGGGCGAGCGCTGCGGCAACGCCAACCTGATCTCGCTGATCGCCTCGCTGCACCTGAAAAGCGACTACGACATCGGGCTGGACGACCATGCGGTCGGGCAACTCACTCATGTCTCGCGCCTGCTCGACGAACGTCTCAACCGCCAGCCCGCGCGCCACGCCGCCTACGTCGGCGAGTCGGCTTTCGCGCACAAGGGCGGACTGCACGTCTCGGCGGTCGCCAAGGACCCGCGCACCTACGAGCACATCGATCCGGCACTGGTCGGCAACCGCCGCCACATCGTGGTCTCCGACCAGGCCGGACGCTCCAACATCCTGGCGCGGCTCAGCGAGATCGGCATCGACCTCGACCCCAAGGATCCCGGCGTCAACAAGCTGGTGGAGCAGGTCAAGGCGCGCGAGTTCGAGGGCTTCGCCTACGACGGCGCCGAGGCCTCCTTCGAGCTGCTGGCGCGGCGCGCGCGCGGCGAGGTGCCGACCTACTTCTCGTTGACGCGCTTTCGCATCATGGACGACCGGCGCTGGAACGCGAAGGGCGAGCTGGTCACCGAATCCGAGGCGACCGTGACCCTGGAAGTGGCCGGCCGGCCCAAGATGGAGGTGGCCGACGGCAACGGCCCGGTGAATGCGCTGGACACCGCGCTGCGCAAGGCGCTGGTGCCGATCTATCCGCAGCTGCAGGACATGCGGCTGGTCGACTACAAGGTGCGCATCCTCACCCCGCAGGCCGGCACCCGCGCGGTCACCCGCGTGATGATCGAAAGCGCCGACGCCAACGGCCGGCGCTGGACCACCATCGGCGTTTCCACCAACATCATCGACGCCTCCTTCAACGCGCTGCACGACGGCATCACCTGGAAGCTTTTCCAGGATGGCGCGTCTGTTCCCAAGGAGGCCGCCGAATGAAGCTCGCAGGTCCGGTATTCGCATCTCTGCTGCTGCTGGTGTCGCCGCTGGCGGCACAGACGCAGCCGGACGCCGGCGAAGCGCCTTCATCGGTCGAGACGACGGACGGCCAGGAGGCCCCGCCGGAGGAGGTCCTCGCCGCCTTCACCCGGCTGGTCGACCGCGGCGAGGCGCGCAAGCTCTTCGGGCTGCCGCAGGAAACCTTCTGGCGGCGCAGCGGCGCGCTGGACGTCGCCCTGCTGGCCGACGACTGGCAGGCACTGGAACCCCTGCTGAAAAGCGCTGTCGCGCCCTTCGCGGCGGCCAGCGGACGCGAGATCGCCGTCATCGAAAGCGGTCCCGCCGGGATCGCCGGCAAGGACGTGACGGCCCTGGCGCCGGATGCCGAGATGGTCATCGTCGTGGCGCCGCGGACACAGCTCTCGGAAATCGCGGTGGCGGGCGGGTTCAACAAGGGCATGCTGGCGAATTTCGAGATGGGCAGGTGGCCTTTCATGTTCGCCTTCGAGGACGACGACCGGCGCCGCGGCGTTATGCTGCTGGCCGACGACGAGCCGGAGCGCGCGCGCGAGGCTTCCTTCATCCTCGCCACGGTCTGGGGCCTCGGCGGTGTCACGCTGGGCCCGGAACTGACCGGACTGGTCAGCGACAGCGAGGCCGGCCCCGAGCTGACGCCGCTCGGGCAAGAAGTTTTCAAGCTGCTCTATCACGACGACCTCGAAGTCGGCATGCCGCTGGGCGACGCCGTGCAGCGCGCCGAAACGCTGCTGCCGCAGTAGCGCGGCGGGTTCAGCATGTCCGGCACCGACCGCTCGCGCGCAACCGACCTGGCCCCGGGCCCGGCCGTCATCCTGGTGCGCCCGCAGCTGGGCGAGAACATCGGCATGGTGGCGCGCGCCATGCTGAACTGCGGCCTTTCGGAACTGCGCCTGGTGCGTCCGCGCGACGGCTGGCCCTCGGCCAAGGCGGAAGCGGCGGCCTCCGGCGCGCTCCCGGTGCTGGAAGGCGTGCGGATCTTCGAGACGACCAAGGAGGCGATCGCCGACCTGCACCGCGTCTACGCCACCACGGCGCGGCCGCGCGGCATGGTGAAGCCGGTGGTCACGCCGGCGCAGGCGGCTGTGGAACTGCGCGCCGAGGCGGCCGAGGGGCGGCGTTGCGGCCTGCTGTTCGGGCGCGAGCGCTCCGGCCTGGTGAACGACGACATCGCGCTGGCCGATACCGTGCTGACGGTGCCGCTGAACCCGGCTTTCTCTTCGCTGAACCTGGCGCAGGCGGTGCTTCTGGTCGGCCATGCCTGGTACCAGGCCGGCGACGCGACGCCGCCGCGGGTGCTGGAGACCGGGCCCGGCAAGATCGCCGGCAAGGCGGAGCTGGTGAATTTCTTCGAGCGCCTGGAAGCGGCGCTGGACGAGACCGGTTTTCTGTGGCCGCCGGAGAAGCGGCCGACCATGGTGCGCAACCTGCGCAACCTCTTTCAGCGCGCGACCCCGACCGAGGGCGAGATCAACACCCTGCACGGCGTCATCGTCGCGCTGCTGGGCAAGCGCGACAAGCGCGCGGCCCGCGAGAAGGTGGATGCCCGCATGAAGCGCGCAAAGCGCGCCAAGAGCGAAGCGAAAGACTAGACGGCAACAACGAGAGAAATTCGGAGGAAATCGATGGCAGGAACGGCATTGGTCACGGGCGCCAGCTCGGGCATCGGCAGGGCGGTGGCGGTGGCCATGGCCAAGGCGGGCTGGAAGACGGCGATCTGCGCGCGCCGCGAGGACGGCCTGAAGGAGACGGCCGCAATGGCAGCCGGCATGCTGCCGATCGTCTGCGACGTCAGCGATCCGGACTCGGTGAAGGCGATGTTCGCGAAGATCGAGAAGGACTTCGGACGCCTGGATGCGATCTTCAACAACGCCGGCACCAACATCCCGGCGACCAACTTCGGCGACCTGGAGTGGAGCGCCTGGAAGAAGGTCATCGACGTGAACCTGAACGGCATGTTCCTCTGCGCCCACGGCGCCTTCAACCTGATGCGCAAGCAGCAGCCGCAGGGCGGGCGCATCATCAACAACGGTTCGATCTCGGCCCACGTGCCGCGCCCGGGCTCGGCGCCCTACACCGCCTCCAAGCACGCGGTGACCGGCCTGACGCGCTCG
>DAIQBR010000104.1:4791-6742 GCA_036781105.1 Kiloniellaceae bacterium | reverse complement strand
AGATCGACATCGGCAACGCTGCCTCGCACATGACCGAGCGTATGGCCAAGGGTGTGCCGCAGGCCGACGGCACCATGAAGCCGGAGCCGACCATGGACGTGCAGCACGTCGCCGACGCCGTGGTGCACATGGCCGGCCTGCCGCTGGAAGCCAACGTGCAGTTCATGACCATCATGTCGACCAAGATGCCCTTCATCGGACGCGGGTAGTTTTTTCGTATTTCCCTCTCCCCTCGCGGGAGAGGGAGGGCCCGGCCCGAACGAAGTGAGGGTTGGGAGGGTGAGGGGCGGTGCGCAACACCCTCACCTAGCTATGCGTAAGCGCGCCTGCGCGCGCCAACGCCGCGCATTCCTCTCCAATCAAGCCAGAGGGGTTCACTTGTCACCCCGCCTTCTTCACCGAGGATCCCGAGTCCAGCAGCGGGGCGGCGTCGAGTTCCGCCGCGCCCATCATGGCGGCGACCTCGTCGAGGGTGGCGAGGATGCGGTTCTGGCGCGCCGGGCTGAGGTTCTGAAAGGCCGCGGTGAAGCGTTCGTGGAGCAGCGGCGGGGCCTTGCGCAGGATGGCGCGGCCCTGGCGCGTCAGGCGGCTGTGCACGATGCGGCGGTCGGCGGTGCTGCGGTAGCGCTCGACCAGGCCGCGGCTTTCCAGGCGGTCGAGGATCGTCGTCACCGTTGCCTGACTGAGGCTGACTCGGCGTGAGAGTTGGCCCGTGGTCACCTCGCCGAAGTCGCGCACCGCCTGCAGCACCACCACCTGCGGCGTGGTGAGGCCGGTGTCGCGGGCAAGTTGCTTGGAGTGCAGGTCGGTGGCGCGGATGATCCGCCGCAGGGCGCTGAGCACTGCCTGGGTTGCATCACCTGCGTCCCGCGTGCGCGCTCGTCGTCTCGTCGCGCCGCTCACTCCGGATATCTGCATGATGCCGTCCCCAAAAAAAGTCTGTCGCCGCCAGGGGTTTGTTTTCCTGCGGTTAAATGCTTCGACTTGAAAACTTTCGACCTCTAAATATATTAGAAGCGATGTAGAGCGCGCTCAAGCAGCAAGGCTGCCGTGTGCCCGGGCCCCAGAGGCGATGAGCCGTAAGGCGTTTCAGGGCCGCACCCTGGAGCGAGCCCCCTTCTCCAAGAGATTCCCAGCGAAAGGCAAAGAACATGAGGCTTAGCGAACTGCAGTTGCAGCGGGTGCAGGAACACACCGGTGCCAGTGTGGTGCCCGACGACAACCCCTCCATGCCGGCCCTGAAACAGAACTTCGGCGACCATACTTTTTTCCTGGACGGCGACGGCCTGCACATCTGGGAGACGGTCGAGGCCGAATCCGACGAGAGCAGCAAGCTGGTCGGTGTGCGCATTGCGTCGTGGAGCAGCGACGAGAAGACCTCGCTGGTGCCGCACGAACCGGCGCCGAGCCAGGTGCTTGAGGAACCGAAGGCAGACTCCTAAAGTTGAGGAGTTACGGCCGGTGTAGCTCACAAAGTTAAGGAGGCGGCGATGCGGCGGGCAGCAAGCGGTTTCGAAGCCGGCACACCGCGACCGCCGCCGGAGCGGCCGCCCGAGCCGGTGCGGCCGCCACCGATGCCCGAGCCCGAGCCACCGCCGGTCGAGATCCCGCCGGACGAGCCGGGCGGGCCGGAGATCCCGCCCGACGAACCCGGGGTGCCGGAGCATCCGCCGGTGCCGCCGGATGAGCCGGACCGCCCGTCGGCCCCGAACTGAGACAGCGCCCCTTCTTCGCGGAAGGGGCGCTTCTTTGTCAGAGACTCATTCCTCGGCCAGGAAAGTTCCGAGCACCTCCAGGCTGGTGTCCGGGGCGACCCGCAGTACCACGACCTCGCCGGAGCGCGGATAAACGCCGGTGAGCGCCGTGATGTTCACCTGGTGGCTGACCAGGACGGCGGTTTCGCCGGCGGGCAGAGCGGCGAGCAGACGTTGTACCGCCGCGGTCTGCGTGT
>DAIQBR010000104.1:0-4711 GCA_036781105.1 Kiloniellaceae bacterium | reverse complement strand
AATTGAGCGACGCTTCTTCCTCCACCTCTGCAAGGTCCAGAAGCCGCGCGGTTTCCGCCGAGCGGCACCACTGGCTGGTCAGCACGCGATCGACGGCGATGCCGGCGTCGCGAAGGGCCGCGCCGATGGCGCGCGCCTGTGCGCGGCCGCGATCGTCGAGATTTCGCTGCGTCGCGCAGTCGCCGAGGGTAAAGCCCGGCGGATCGCCGGTGCCCGGCGCGATGGCATGGCGCAGGATCGCATGGGTGCGCGGCTCGGCGAGCCGGGCCAGCACACCGGGCTCCGCCGCTTCCACGGCGGCGATGCCCCAGGCGACCACGGCGGCATAGATCGCGACGGCGGCAAGCAAGGCAAAACGCATGCCCCTCCACCTAGGTCGTGGCAAGACGACGGCAAGGCGGGATCCCAGTACTCGGCGTCCGGGCTGGCCCCCTGCTCCTGCGACCCCTAGTCGTCCCGTTGCGGGCCGCGGCGCAGCTTCTTCACCTCGCCGCGCTTCACCTTGTCCTCCAGGCGCTTGCGCTTCACCGAGCGCGGCGTGCGGGTCGGCTTGCGCGGGGTCGGCGGGATGGCGGCCTTCTGCAGCAGCGCGACGAGGCGCTCCAGCGCGTCCTCGCGGTTGCGCTCCTGGCTGCGGAAGCGGTTGGCGGTGATCACCAGCACGCCCTCCTTGGTGAGGCGCCGGCCGGCGAGGCGCTCGGCGCGGGCGCGCAGGGGCGCGGGCAGGGAAGGCGAGTTGCGCAGGTCGAAGCGCAGCTGCACGGCGCTGGCCACCTTGTTCACGTTCTGCCCGCCGGGGCCGCCGGCGCGCACGAAGGTCTCCTCGATCTCCTCCGGGTCGAGGCTGACGCTGTTGGTGATCCTGATCACGGCCGGCACAGCTCAGGTGAGGGCGGGGCGGCGGCGCCGGCCGCCGGCAAGGGTGTGGCCGGCCAGGGTGGCGACCACCAGGGCGCCGCCGGCCAGCGCCAGGTCGCCGGGGTACTCGCCGATCGCCAGCCAGACCCAGAGCGGTCCGAGCACGGTCTCCAGCAGCATGAGCAGCCCCACTTCCGGCGCCGGCAGGTAGCGCGGCCCGAGGGTGATGAGCGCGAAGGAGACCGGCACCACGACGAGGCCCATGATGAGGGTGTAGCCGAGCTGCGGGCCGGCGAAGAGGAGACCGCCGCTCTCCAGCAGCAGGGCGAAGGGCAGGGCGGCGAGGCCGGTGAAGCAGCCCGCTACCACCATGGCCGGCACCATGCTGACGGCGCGGGCGTGGCGGGTGATGGTGAAGGTGGCGCCGATGCAGAGCGCGCAGCCGAAGGCGACGATGTCGCCCACGAGCGAGCCGCTGCCGAGATCCTCGGAGACCAGCAGGGCGATGCCGGCCAGGGTGAAGGCGATGGCGACCCAGGTGCGCGCCGGCACACGCTCGCCCAGGAAGGTGAGGCTGAAGACGGCGGCAGCGAGCGGCGCGGCGGCGACGATGACCAGCACGTCGGCGACGCTGGTCAGGCTGAGCGCGATGATGAAGCCGAAGGTGCAGCCGGAGAACACCGCGGCCAGCAGCAGGCCGGCGCGGCCGATGGCGCGGAACGGCAGGTTCAGGCGGCCGCGGTACTGCACGGCGAGAATGGCCAGGATGCCGAGGGCCTGCAGGGCGCCGCGCCAGACCAGCAGGGTGAAGGGCTCGGCGTCGATGAGCCGCACCAGCAGGCTGTCCGGGGTCAGCACGAGGACGCCCAGGGAGGTCAGCAGCAGCCCTTTCTGGTGGTCGGTCAGGCCTTGGGTGGCGGGGGACATATCAAGGATTCCAATGACTTATATGGTACTCTCAGGGCCGTTTCGGACCATTTGACAATCGGGCGCCCCTGCGTATAGTCCCGGCTTCCTTTCCGGGAACGTGGGAGGGCCCCTCTCGACCTCAAGGTCGGATGCCTAGACCCCGCCCTGGAGCTTCGCTGGCGCGCGAACAGGTTTGCCCTAATCGCGCGGCGGCGAAAAGGCCGGAATGCCGGCCTGTCCGAGACTGCAGACAGCCGCGGACGCTTCCTGGGACTACCGGAACAACAAGGCCGGCGGCAAAAGTTCGCCGGCATCGCTGAAAGAAAGGAATGGCACCGCCATGTCCAAGCGCGTTGCGTCGAAGTACAAAATCAACCGCCGCCTCGGAGTCAATCTCTGGGGCCGTCCCAAGAGCCCCTTCAACAAGCGCGAGTACGCGCCCGGCCAGCACGGCCAGCGGCGCCGCAAGCCGACCGACTTCGGCATCCAGCTCGCTGCCAAGCAGAAGCTGAAGGGCTACTACGGCAACATCGGTGAGCGTCAGTTCCGCGGCTACTACGCCGAGGCCTCGCGCCGCCGCGGCGACACCGGCGAGAACCTGGTCGGCCTGCTGGAGCGCCGCCTCGACGCGGTGGTCTATCGCGCCAAGTTCGTGCCGACCGTCTTCGCCGCCCGCCAGTTCGTGAACCACGGCCACATCACCGTGAACGGCAAGCGCGTGAACATCCCCTCCTACCTGGTGAAGGACGGTGACGTCATCCAGGTGAAGCAGAAGAGCCGCGAGCTGCCGCTGGTGCTGCAGGGCGTCGAATCGGTGGAGCGGGATACGCCTGATTACATCGAGGTCGACCACAACCAGATGAAGGCCACCTTCATCCGCGAGCCGAAGCTGGCCGACGTGCCCTATCCGGTCGCCATGGAGCCGCACCTCGTCATCGAGTTCTACTCGCGCTAAGCCTGCGCGACAGAGTTTGGGAGAAGGGCCGGCCGCCTGAAGGCGCCGGCCCTTTTCTTTTGCGCGGCACGGCGAACCGCTAGACTGTCCCGACAAGGCCGCCGCGGCGAGAGCGGCCGCTGCAAGGGAGACAGTCATGGCCAGAGTCCGCATTGCCGCCGGCGGGGTCGTGGTGGAGGCGGAGACCCGCGACACGCCGACCGCTGCCGCCATCCTGGAAGCCCTGCCGATCCGCTCGGTGGTCCGCACCTGGGGCGAGGAGATCTACTTCGACACCCCCGTCAGCCAGCGGCTCGAGCCCGATGCCAAGGCCGTCGTGGAGGCCGGTGAGATCGCCTTCTGGACCGACGGCGACGCCATCGCCATCGGCTTCGGGCCGACGCCGGTCTCGCGCGGCGACGAGATCCGCCTCGCCTCGCCGGCCAACATCTGGGCCGACGCGCTGGGCGACGTGCGCGTCCTCGCCGCGGTGCGCGACGGGGCGGAGGTGGCGGTGGAACGGGCCTGACCGGCGCGCTTCCTCAACCGGAATCTCAAGTCAGCATCGCCCGGCAAGATGCTGAAATAACTAATAATTCAACCGCTACTTAAATCGGCGGATGAGGTTGCGGCGGGCCCGGCTTGCGCACCGAGATATAGAAGCAGCCGCCGTCGGGCAGCACCGCGAAGAGCTCCGGCGCGAAGGCCGCCCAGGCGCCGGCGGCCTTCAGGCGGCCGACGAAACTGTCGCTCTCGGATTCGGCGAGCCAGGCGAGGCCGCCCAGTAGGGGCAGTACGGGAAGGCCGTCGGCGGCGGCGATGGCGAGCAGGCGCTGCTCGGCCGGCAGCCCGGGCGGGAAGACCGCGAGCACGCGCCCGCCGGCGCTGTCCGGCAGGGCGGCCAGGGGCAGGGCGACCGCCATGACGACGAGCCAGAGGCCGAGGAAGCCGAGCAGCAGCTTCAGCGAGAGAGCCCGCGTGCTGGCCGCCACAGTCGTGCCGCCTCAGTGCGCGGCCGGCCCCGCGGGGGAGAGGCGGGCGACCGCGCCCTCGCGGATCGGCCAGTGGATGGCGGCGGCGAGCAGGCCGAGCGCCACGCTGCCCCACCACACCAGGTCGTAGGAGCCGGTGAGGTCGAAGAAGTAGCCGCCCAGCCAGACGCCGAGGAAGGCGCCGACCTGGTGGCTGAAGAAGACGATGCCGAACAGCATGGCCATGTGCTGGGTGCCGAAGAACTGCGCCACCAGGCCCGAGGTGAGCGGCACGGTGGACAGCCACAAGAGGCCGATGGCGAAGGAGAACAGCAGCACGCTGGCCTCGCTGATCGGCAGCAGCACGAAGAGCGCGATGACCACGGCGCGCGCGAAGTAGAGCAGCGACAGCAGGTACTTCTTGCTGAATCGGCCGCCCAGCATGCCGGCGCTCAGCGCGCCGATGATGTTGGCGCCGCCGACAAGGCCCAGGGCCCAGGCGGCGAGGCCGGCATCCAGGCCGCGGTCGGTGATGTAGGCCGGCAGGTGGGTCTGGATGAAGGCGACGTGGAAGCCGCAGACGAAGAAGCCGAGGGTCAGCAGGTTGTAGCTCGGGTGGCGGAAGGCCTCCTTCAGCGCGCCGCCGATGCTGAGATTGTGCAGGCCGCCGTGCGGCGAGCGCCCGGTGAGCGCCGCCGCGCAGGGCACCATGACCAGGGCGAGGACGCCGAAGATGGTCAGCGCCAGGGACCAGCCATAGGCGGAGATGAAGGCCTGGCCCAGCGGCACCATGAAGAACTGGCCGGCCGAGCCGGCCGCGGTACCGATGCCGAGCGCCCAGGAGCGCTTGTCCGCGGGCAGCAGGCGGGCGAAGGCGGCCAGCACGATGGCGAAGGAAGCACCGGAGACGCCGAGGCCGACCAGCACGCCGGTCGAGAGCATCAGCAGGCCCGGGGTCGAGGCGTTGGCCATGAGGAAGAGGCCGGCGGAATAGACCAGCGCGCCAAGGGCCAGGACCCGCGCCGAGCCGTAGCGGTCG
>DAIQBR010000103.1:6703-10353 GCA_036781105.1 Kiloniellaceae bacterium | reverse complement strand
GCCTGCGCAATCTCCCCGCCGAGGCCGACTACATGTACGACCCCGGCGCCTACTTCGGCCGCTACCGCATGGACACCCTCTGGTTCGCGGCGGAGTAGGCGCGCGCCTCGGCAATGCTGAAGGTCCTGGATAGCTTCCACTTTGTCGGAGAGAAGGAGTTCCTTCCCCGCTTTCTATTGCGCGGCCGCAGCGCGGCGCGCCGCTCGCTCATCTACGATTGAACCAAGCCGGGTCCCTATCTTCTCCGCCTCCACACCTCGACCCTGCGCTACGTAAAGTCGCTGCAAATTCTCCAGGATGGGAACAACTGTCCTTGTATCGGCTAAGATGCTGGCTTCCAGGATCGCAAGTGATTTCCTGAGAAGCGGTTCCGCTTCTTCGTAGCGTTTCTGCGCCAAGTGAATCCCGCCGATGTAATTGAGGCTGATCGCAACAGCGGGATCCCCCTTTGGAAAGAGCGAAGAATTGAGATCGAAGCCCGCGCGGCCGCCGGTTCTGGGTGGATCTTTCGGCTCCTGGTAGATCGCAAGCGCGCGCTGATGGAGGGGCATGGCCTTTTCGATGCGGCCCTGTCTCTGGTAGAATGATCCAAGAAGGTTGAGGCTCTTCGCAACCGCTGTGCTCTCTGGCCCCACGGAAGTTTCGCGGAGCATAAGCGCACGCACCAAAGCTGCTTCGGCCTGACTGTTTCGACCAGTCGCTTCATAGACCGTTGCGAGACCATCGAACGCGACCGCGAGATCGTTGTGCTCGGGTCCTAGGGCAGCTTCCATGATGACCAGAGAATTGTCGAGAGTCGCCTCGGCTTCCTGATGGCGCTCCGCTCTGTTGTACAGCTCGCCAAGGCTGAGAAGCAGAGAGGCCACCTCGATGTGCGTACCACCCTGCACCTTTTCGGTGATGGCAAGCGCCCGCAGATAGAGCGCCTCAGCCTCGTCATACCGGTACATAAGCTGGTAGGTGAATGCCAGCTTCCTGAGAGCCTTTGCGAGTCGGATATCGTCAGGGCCCCACTGACCTTCCATTTCCGTCAGTGTCCGGCGATCGAGTTCAGCGCCCTCCTCTGGATGACCGAACTCGCGATAGCAGTTCGCTGCCAGGCTCAGTGTGAACCAGCGCGTGGAGTTCTCCGGACCGGGATTCGAAGCTGCATCCTCTTCCAGGGTTCTGATGGCTTCCATGTAGCGCGTGGGCTCGGTCCTCCGAAGACAGGTGTCAAGCGCTTCCTTTGTCGTCATCGATGCCTGCGCCGGGCTACCGGACCAACCGGCAAGCAGGACGAGCACCAGCAAAAAGAACTGTCTCAGGGGCATGGAGCGTAGGTTCCCGTCGGAGGGCCTTTGCTCAATTTATAGCGGAAATGAGCTCTGCCATCCACTTGTGGTCCTGTTCCAAATCCCCGCAGGAAAATTGGGGTCGTCTTGCGGGGGCACAGACCGGTACACTGTGGACGAATGGAACTGCGAAGCCCTTTGGCCAAGTGGTCCGGATTTCAGTCCGGCGCTTGGCGGGCCGCAGGAAAGCAACGAAATGGCCGGGGAGAGGGACAAGCCGTCGGGCCGGCGGTCCCGCCAGAACCCCGCAGCCGAGAGGCAACGGAGAGTTTTCTTATGGAGATGCGCGGCAAGCGCGTCCTGGTCTGCGACTGCGAGTCCACCATGCCCTTGGAGGAGTCGAAGCTGACGCGGGCCTGCAAGGCCGTCGGCGCCGAGGGCGAGGTCGACCTCAACACGCAGCTCTGCCGCGCTCAGCTCGGCAACTTCCAGCGCGCCATCATCGGCGACAAGCCGGTGGTCGTCGCCTGTACCCAGGAGGCCCCCCTGTTCCGCGAGATCGCGCAGGAGGACAACCCCCTCGCCGAACTGGACTTCGTCAACATCCGCGAAGCCGCCGGCTGGTCTGACGAGGCGGCGGCGGCAACCCCGAAGATCGCCGCCCTGCTCGCCGCCGCCATGGTCGAGGCCGAGCCGACACCGATGGTGAGCCTCGCCTCACAGGGCGTCTGCCTGGTCTACGGTCGCAACGAGACGGCCATCGAGGCGGCCAGGCAGCTTGCCGGGCGCCTTGACGTGACCCTCATGCTGAGCCGGCCGGGCGACATCCTGCCGCCGCAGGTGATGGACGTGCCGATCTTCAAGGGCACCATCGTGCAGGCCAAGGGCCACCTCGGCGGCTTCGGCATCACGGTGAACGATTACGCGCCGGCGACGCCCTCCGGACGCAGCGCGCTCGCTTTCGATCAGCCGAAGAACAACGCCTTTTCCGAGTGCGACCTGATCCTCGACCTCACCGGCGGCACGCCGCTGTTCCCGGCGGCGGAAAAGCGCGACGGCTACTTCCGCCCCGATCCCGGCGACCCGGCGGCGGTGCAGAAGGCGCTGTTCGACATCGTCGACCTGGTCGGCGAGTTCGACAAGCCGCGCTACGTGCGCTACCAGGCCGACATCTGCGCCCATTCGCGCAGCCGCAAGACCGGCTGCACGCGCTGCCTCGACGTCTGCCCGACCTCGGCGATCACCTCGGCCGGCGACATCGTGGAGATCGACCCGCTGGTCTGCGCCGGCTGCGGATCCTGCGCCTCGGTCTGCCCGACCGGCGCGGCGACCTATCAGTATCCCGCCGGCGACAGCCTGTTCCAGCGCCTGCGCGGCCTGCTGCTCGCCTACAGCGAAGCCGGCGGCGAGCGCGCCACCCTGCTGCTGCACGACGGCAAGCACGGCAACGAGCTGGTCGGCATGATGGCACGCTTCGGGCGCGGCCTGCCGGCCCATGTGCTGCCCTTCCCGCTGAACGAGGTGACCCAGGTCGGTATCGATTTCCTGGCCGGCGCCTTCGCCTACGGCGCCGACCAGGTGGTGATCCTCGCCGATCCCAAGAAGCGCGACGAGACGGATGGCCTCAAGGGTCAGGTCGCCCTCGCGGAGACGGTGCTGAAGGGGCTCGGCTACGACGGCGCGCGCCTCTTCGTCGTCGAAGAAGCCGATCCCGACGCGGTCGAAGCGCAGCTCTACAACCTCGCTGCACCGGACGCGCTGATCGAACCCGGTTCCTTCCTGCCGGTGGGCGGCAAGCGCAGCCGCGCTTTCCTCGCCCTGCGCCATCTGCACGAGAAGGCGCCGGCGCCGGTCGACCACCTGGCGCTGCCGGCCGGCGCGCCCTTCGGCACCGTGCAGGTGGATACTGCCGGCTGCACTCTCTGCCTCGCCTGCGTCTCCGCCTGCCCGGCCGGCGCCCTGCTGGACGACGAGAACCGCCCCTGGCTCGGCTTCCGCGAGGATGCCTGCGTGCAGTGCGGACTCTGCAAGGTGACCTGCCCGGAGCAGGTCATCACGCTGCAGCCGCGCCTGAACTTCACCAACGAGGGCATGAGCGCGGTCACGCTGAACGAGGACGAGCCCTTCGAGTGCATCCGCTGCGGCAAGCCCTTCGGCGTGCGCAAGTCGATCGAGCGTATCGCCGATCAGCTGGCCGGCAAGCACTCGATGTTCAAGGAAAGCGGGCAGATCGACCGCATCAAGATGTGCGAGGACTGCCGCGTCTCCGACCAGTTCGAGCACGGCAAGGATCCCTTTAAGCTGGGGGCCCGCCCGATGGTGCGCACCACCGAGGACGATCTGCGCGAGCGCGAACTGGAACTCGCCCGCGGCATG
>DAIQBR010000103.1:0-6679 GCA_036781105.1 Kiloniellaceae bacterium | reverse complement strand
CAACGGCGCGGCCAAGCGCGATCCCGATTCCGGCTCGCAGGAGCACTGACGACGCGCCGCCGACCAGGCATCCGGGTCAACGTTCACATGGGCTTAACATCCTGCTGCGCAGACTCACTGCCAGCAAACTAGACTGCGGCCTGCCATGACCGATCTCGACCCTCGCCTGAACGCCTTCCGCGACGACCTCGCCGACGCCCGCCTGAAAGACAAGGTGGCGGCGCCGCGCTATGTCGAGGGACGGCCCGCGGGCGTCGCGCGCGGCGTCGTCGACCTGCGGCGCCGCCCCGAAGCGACGGCCCCCCTCGACACGCAGCTGATTTACGGCGAAGCGGTCCTCGTCTTCGACGAGCGTGACGGCTGGGCCTGGGTGCAGAACGCCACCGACGGCTACGTCGGCTACGTCGAGAGCGGCGCACTGGGCGGGCCGCCGCCGGCGCCGACCCACCGCCTGCGCGCGCTGCGCAGCTTCCTCTTTCCCGAGCCGAACCTGAAGGCGCCGCCGCTGGACTGCCTTTCCATCGCCAGCCCGCTCGCCGTCGTCGGCACCCAGGGCGACTACAGCGAACTTGCCGGCGGCGGCTGGCTTTACTCGAAGCACCTGCAGCCGATCGGCGAGACCTCGCCGGACTACGTCGCCACCGCGCTGGAGTTCCTCGGCACGCCCTACTACTGGGGCGGGCGCAGCTCCGTCGGCCTCGACTGCTCGACCCTGGTGCAGCTCTCGCTCGCCTGCGCCGGCCACGCCGTGCTGCGCGACTCCTACCAGCAGGCCACCACCCTGGGCGAAGCGCTGAACGGCCTGCCCGGCGAGATCGCCCTGCAGCGCGGCGACCTCGTCTACTCGCGCGGCCACGTCGCCATCATGCTCGACGCCACGCGCGTGGTGCACGCCAACGGCTTCACCATGTCGGTCGCCGTCGAAGAGCTCGCGGCGCTGGAAGCGCGTGTCCTGGCCGAGACGAAGGGCGAAGGCTTCACCGTGGTGCGCCGCGTGACCGTCTGACTCCTCACCACACCGCTTAGCCGTTCGTCTGCCCATGACCCTTGCGAGGCCGGTTGCCTTCCGCCTAGCTTGCGGTCATCCTGTCTTCGACGGTGCCCAATCAGGGTGAAACGGGAAGTCGGTGAGACGCCGACGCCGCCCCCGCGACTGTAGGGAGATCCCCCGCGTTCAACGACGTCACTGGTCCTTCGGGCCGGGAAGGCGGACGCGGGAAGAAGCTCCGAGCCAGGAGACCGGCCGTCACCGCGTTCAACCGACTGGGGGCGGCGGGCCCCCGAAAAGGAGACAAGATGCGCTTTCTTTCCGCTTTCGCAGCCACCCTCTTCCTCACCTCCGCGGCCCAGGCCCACAGCGGCGACGCCTCGGCCCCCGGCTGGGCTCACGACTTCCTGCACTTCGTCGGCGGGGCGGACCACACCCTGGCGCTGATCAGCGTCGGCCTGCTGTTCGTGCTCATCGCGCTGGCGCCGCTGGTCGGCAAGAAGCTGGCGCGGAGCTTCACAGCGGCCAAGGCGTTCTTCGGAAATCGCCGCGCACCGCGCGGCTGACGGGGTCCCCCGTCCCTATTGCGGCGGCGGCGGCAGGTTGTTGCCGCCGCCGACCTGCGCCTGGCAGAGCGCCTCGGCGCGGCTCTTGAACAGGCTCGCCTGCTGGGCGGTGATGGTCCCCTCGCCCACCATCTTGTCGATGTCGACGGCGCGCTCGGCAAGGCAGCGCGCCACCGGATCGTCTGACGCCAGACCCGCGGCCGCCTCGGGCGGGAAGATGTCCTCGCGGTGCATGAAGGCCAGCGCCGCAACCATCAGCAGGGCGACGCCGACGGCACAGAGGCGTGCCAAGGGCCGGTCCAGAAAATGGACCTCTCGGGAAGTCTCGACCATGGCGGGAAGGCTAGAGCGGCCCCCTGTGCCGGGCAACAGAAGAAAACGGTCCCAGGACACTGCCGGAACCGCCCGGATTCGCGCGCTTTCGGCCCCGACAGCCGAGAGCCCGCAAAAAAGTTGGGGGCGAAACCGGGCCCGGCTGATACTATATTTCAGACAGCTAGACTGTTGAAAGACGACGACAAAGTCGTGCACCGGTCGGTAAACCGGTGGAGATGAGAGGGTTGGGAGACACCTGATGGCTGAGATGATCGATCCCTTCGGCAGGGCGATCACCTATTTGCGCGTTTCGGTCACGGACCGCTGCGACTTCCGCTGCGTCTACTGCATGGCGGAGGACATGACCTTCTTGCCCAAGAAGGACATCCTCTCGCTGGAAGAGCTGGACCGGGTGTGCAGCGCCTTCGTGCGCCAGGGCGTGAAGAAATTGCGCATGACCGGCGGCGAGCCGCTGGTGCGGCGCGACATCATGAAGCTGTTCCGCGCGCTGTCGCGCCATCTCGACAGCGGCGCCCTCGAGGAGCTCACCCTCACCACCAACGGCAGCCAGCTCGGCCGCTTCGCTCACGAACTGGCGGACTGCGGCGTGAAGCGCGTGAACGTCTCGCTCGACACCCTGGATCCCGACAAGTTCCAGGCGATCACCCGCTGGGGCAAGCTCGACAAGGTGATGGAAGGACTCGCCGCGGCCAAGGACGCCGGCCTGCAGGTGAAGATCAACGCCGTCGCGCTGAAAGGCGTGAACGACGACGAAGTCGACAAGCTGGTCGCCTGGTGCGGCGACGAAGGCTACGACCTGACCTTCATCGAGGTCATGCCCATGGGCGAGATCGGCGAGCAGCGCGTCGACCAGTACTGGCCGCTGTCCATGCTGCGCGCGCAGCTGGCGGAGAAGTGGACGCTGGACGAGATCGACTACCGCACCGGCGGCCCGGCGCGCTACCTGCGCGTGAAGGAGACCGGCGGGCGCCTCGGCTTCATCACACCGATGACCCACAACTTCTGTGAAAGCTGCAACCGCGTGCGCCTCACCTGCACCGGCACGCTCTATATGTGCCTGGGCCAGGAGGACGCCGCCGACCTGCGCCAGCCGCTGCGCGCGTCGGAAGGCAACGAACTCCTGCATGCCGCGATCGACGCGGCCATCGGGCGCAAACCCAAGGGGCACGATTTCGTTATCGACCGCCGCACCAACCGGCCCTCGGTCTCGCGCCATATGAGCGTGACGGGAGGATAGGGTGCGCTTCAGGGGAGGTCCGGCCATGACGATGCGTGTTCTTGTGTGTCTGGCCGCCGGCCTCGTTTGCCTGCCCGCGCTCGCTGACACGCTGACCTACAAGAATTCCCGCTACGGCACCTCGGTTACCTTTCCCGCCGAACTCTTTCGCCAGGCGATGGAACCGCCGCAGAACGGCGACGGCATGACCTGGCTTTCGGAGGACGGGGCGAGTCTGGCCGTCTACGCCTTCAACAACGCGCTCGAGGCCTCGCCGGAGGCCTTTGCCGACCAGGCGAGCGAGCCGGCCGGGCGCGAGGGCTTCGAAGTGACCTACCGGCGCGTGAAAGACAATTGGGTGGTGCTGTCGGGTTATGTGGAGGACGATATTTTCTACGACCGGTTCGAGTTCGGCGCCGACAACGTCATCCATGCCATGCTGTTGAGATTTCCGCGCACCCTCAAACCGGTCTACGAGCCGCATATCGCGGCCATGGGCAAGAGCCTGAACGGGCCTTGAGGCCCGCCCGGCAACCGGCCCCCTCACCGGTCGGCGCCGCGGACGGCAGCGTTGCAACCATCTGGACCAGCGGTTTGCGGTTGCGTTTGTGCAGGGGTGTGCGTAATCCGGTAAAGAACTGTTCCGGACATGGCCTTGCATCTTTCCCCCAATCTGAGCGGCGCGCTCACCATGGCCATCGCCATGGCCGCCTTCACGGTCAACGACGCCGTGGTGAAGCTGGTCAGCACCGAACTCAACATGGGCCAGATCATGCTGGTGCGCGGCGTGGTGGCCACGACGATGATCGCGCTGCTGGCCTGGCGCGCGGGCGTGGCACGCCGACTGTCGGGCGTCCTGAACCCTATGGTGTTGCTGCGGGCCCCAGCCGAAATCGGCGCGACGGTCTCCTTCCTGCTCGCGCTTCAACGCCTGCCGCTGGCCAACGTGACGGCGGTGCTGCAGGTGCTGCCGCTGGCGGTGACGATGGGCGCGGCGCTGGTGTTTGCCGAACCGGTCGGCTGGCGGCGCTGGTCGGCCATCCTGGCCGGTTTCGCCGGCGTTTTGATCATTATCCGTCCCGGCTTCGAGGGATCAGCGCGTTTTCGCTGCTTGCGCTTCTGGCGGTGCTGTTCTGCACCGTGCGCGACCTTGCCACGCGGCGCATTGACGCCGACGTGCCGACCCTGCTGGTGTCCACGCTGAGCGCGCTCGGGGTGACGATCGTCGGCGGGCTGTTGATCGTGCCGCTGGGCGGTTGGGCTCCCGTCGACGGCGCCCAGTTCGGCACGCTTGCCGTGGCGGCCGTGATGGTGCTGGTCGGCTATCAGTGCGTCATCATCTCGATGCGTACCGGCGAGATCTCCTTCGTGGCGCCCTATCGCTATACCGGTCTGTTGTGGGCGCTGGTGCTCGGCTACGCCGTTTTCGGCGACGTGCCCGACGCGGCGATGATCACCGGCGCGGTGATCGTGGTGGGCTCGGGCCTGTTTACGCTCTATCGCGAGCAGGTGCGCGGCCCGCGCAAACCGGCTGCTGAAAGTACCGGGCCGACCATGAGCCCGGACGGTCTTTGAGGATGGCGATGCACATGAAAGGCGACCCCTTTCAGGTCGCGCCAGGATGGGACCGGGCATGAATGACGGGCGCAAGATGACCGCGGTCCGTTCGCCGCATATCCTCACCCTCGTCATCGCGACCGCGACCGGGCCGCTGGCGATGAACATTTTCCTGCCGTCCCTGCCCGGAATCGCCCGGCATTTTTCCGCCGACTACGCGCTGGTCCAGCTTCTGGTGTCGCTCTATCTGGGCGCAACCGCCGTGCTGCAGCTTTTCATCGGGCCGGCCTCGGATCGGTTCGGGCGCCGACCGGTGATGCTGACGTGTTTTTCGGTCTTCCTGCTCGGCACGGTCGCGGCGCTGTTTGCGCCGACCATCGAGATCCTGCTCGCCTGCCGCGTTCTGCAGGCGTTTTCGGCGGCCGGCATGGTGCTGTCGCGCGCCATCGTACGCGACACGGTTCGCACCGAGGAAACGGTCAGCAAGATCGCCTATATCGTCATGGGCATGTCGCTGGTGCCGATGATCGCGCCGGCGATCGGCGGCCTGCTCGACGAATGGTATGGCTGGCAATCCACCTTCGTGCTGACCCTGGGTTTTGGCCTGGTGTCGATCAGCGTGGTCTATTTCGACCTCAACGAGACCAACAAGGCGCTTTCGCCCAGCTTTACCGCGCAGTTTCGCGCCTATCCGGAATTGCTGCGCTCGCGACGCTTCTGGGCCTATGCGCTGACGGCCGCCTTCGCCACGGGCTCGTTTTTCGCCTTTCTCGGCGGCGGCCCCTATGTCGCCACGGAAATCCTGAAACTCAGCCCGTCGGAGTACGGGTTCTATTTCATGCTGATCTCGGTCGGCTATATGAGCGGCAATTTCCTGTCGGGTCGCTTCGGCGCCCGCATCGGGCTCGGGCCGATGATGCTTGCCGGCAATATCGTGACCTTTGTCGGCATGATCGTGTCGTTGGTGCTGTTCGGCCTCGGTTACGTCCACCCTTTGTCGCTGTTCGGACCGGCCACCATGGTCGGCCTCGGCAACGGCATTACCCTGCCCAGCGCCAATGCCGGTATCGTCAGCGTGCGCCCGCGCCTGGCCGGCTCGGCCTCCGGCCTCGGCGGCTCCATGCAGATCGGCGGCGGCGCCGCGCTGGCGGTGGTCGCCGGCGCACTGCTGTCGCCTGAAAGCGGCGCCATGCCGCTGTTGTGGGTCATGACGCTCTCGGCCGTCGCAGCCATCTTCGCCACGCTTTACGGCATGTGGGTCGACCGCGTCGCCGGGCCGCTCGGGGGCGCCTGAGCGATGGAGCGCCGCATCGCCGGGCTGGTGCTCGCCGGCGGGCGCTCCTCGCGCATGGAAGGCACCGACAAGGCCCTGCTCCCGCTCGCGGGCAAACCGCTGGTGGCGCATGTGCTGGAACGCCTCGCGCCGGCCGTGGAGACCATCGCGGTCAGCGCCAATACCGAGAAGCAGCGTTTTTCCGCCTTCGGCCGCCCGGTGATCGGCGATCGTCTTGCCGGCCAGCGCGGACCGCTCGCCGGCATTCATGCCGGACTGGTCTGGGCAGCCAGCGCCGGTTTTGACCGGCTCGTCACGACAGCGACCGACACGCCCTTCTTCCCGCGCGACCTGGTTGACCGGCTGGCTGCGAGCGGACACCCGGAGCGGATCGCGCTCGCCGCCTCGCAAGGCCGCACGCATCCGGTGTTCGGCCTGTGGCCGACGGCGCTGGCCGACGAGTTGGCGACCTTCCTCAACGGACCAGAAAATCCCTCCGTTTCGGGCTTTTGCCGATCGCGTGTCGATTTCGCCGTGCAAAAGTGCGATGGCGCGGAGATCGACCCGTTTTTCAACATCAACACGCCCGGCGATCTGGCCGCCGCCGAGCGACTGATTGCAGGGCAGACGCAATGACCCGGCGCGTTTTCGGCATCACCGGCTGGAAGAATTCGGGCAAGACCGCGCTGACGGCGGCGCTGGTCGGCGAACTGGGCCGGCGCGGCTATGTCGTGTCGACCGTC
>DAIQBR010000102.1:4999-10354 GCA_036781105.1 Kiloniellaceae bacterium | reverse complement strand
ATCCTCGACCCGGAAGAACTGCGTGGCGGCGGGGCCGAAATTCCACGCCCGCGCCCACACTGCGCCCTCGCCCGCCAGCCGCTGGGCCAACATCAGATAGCCGGCCAACGGCTCGATGACGTGCTGCCACGGCCGCACGGCCGCCGGGTTGCGGACGATCAGCGGCTCCCCACTCGTGAAGGCGCGCATGGCATCGGGGATCAGCCGGTCCTCGCTCCAGTCGCCGCCGCCGATGACGTTGCCGGCCCGCGCCGTCGCCATCCACGGCCCGGCCGCGTAGAAGGCACCGCGCCAGGCCTGGGCGGCGAGTTCGGCGGCCGCGGCACGGTCTCGCGCAGCGGCGTCGCCCTGGTCGAGCGCGGCGTGCGGCGGCTGATGGCGAGCTGGGGCATGATCGAGGCCGCCCCAGAAGAGACCGCGGAAGACACGCCGGCGCGCGAGGTGGAGGTGCTGGGCCGCGACTACTACGTCTATGCCACGCGCAGCGGCATCTTCGAGCCGGCGGTCGAGTTGGGCGAGACCGTCGATGCCGGGACGCTCTGCGGGTCGATCTGGGGCCTGGAGGACATCGCCGACCCGCCGCAGGAGCAGCACTTCGCACGCGACGGCATCGTCATGTGCCTGCGCCACCCCGGACTGGCGCAAAAGGGCGACTGCCTGGCCCACCTGGCGACGCCGGTGAAGTCATGAGAAGGGGGGCGCCATGACGGCACTCTCCACGACAGCGCTGCGCATCGCGCCGCCGGCGCTGCCCTTCGCGGGGCCCCCGGCGGTGCCCGCCGCGCGGCCGGGCGGCGCGGCGGTGCTGGCGCTGGCCGCCTATGACGGCGCCGGGAATCTGGCCGGGGTGGTCGCCGGGCGGCAGCGGCGCAGTGCCGCGCTGGTCCGCCTCACCGCCTGGCGGGCGGAGGCGGGCTGCGCCGCCGCGCTGTCGGAAGCCTTCATCGAGACGGCGCAGGCCGCGGGGGCGGTGGCGCTGCGCGCGGCGGACGATCTGGGGGGCGACATGCCAGATGCCATTGCCATCTTCGACTTGAAGCCGACGGGGCGCGGCTACGCCCAGCGCTGGCTCGGCGACCCGGTCAGCCACGATCCGAAGGTCGGCGCCTTCCTGCAGACCACCGGCTTCACCTGCGGGCCGGCGGCCCTCGCCATGGCGCTGCAAGCCGAGGTCACGCGCCACGACGAGATCGCGCTGTGGCGCGAGGCCACCACCGTCATCGGCCTGGCGGGGCCGGGCGGCTGCGACCCCTACGGCCTGGCGCTGGCGGCGGCGAAACGCTGCGACAGCGTCACGGTCTACATCGACACCGAGGAGCCGGTGCTGCTGGACCGCGCCGACACGGCGGAAAAGCGCGACCTCATGCGCTTCGTGCAGGCGGCGTTCAAGGCGGCGGCCCAGGAGATGCTCAGCGTGGTGCCGCGCGCCCTCGCGCCCGAAGAGTTGCGGGCGGCGGTGGCCGGCGGCGCCCGGGTGCTGCTGCTGGTCGACCAGTGCCACAGCCACGACCACACGGCGCCGCACTGGCTGCTGGCGCACGCCGTGGCGGGCGACCTCTTCCTGGTCAACGACCCCTGGTGCGAGCGCGACGACGGCGAGGTGCCGGCCGACTGCGACGGCCTGCCGATGCGCGCCGGCGTCCTGCAGGCCATGTCCTGCTACGGCGCGCCGCCCTACCGCGCCGCCATCGTCCTGAAACAGCCGACTGGAAATGTCCGGCGGCCGAAATAGATTGCAGAGAACCGATGACCAGTCCCGGAGAGCGTCGGATCAAGGTTCGTGTCATTCACAACAGACCCGAAAACGGGGAACAGAGAGGAATAGGGATCATGAGACGCTTGACCGCAGCCGATTTCAGCCAGGACCTGCTGGACCTCTACGACTATTACGCCCACGGCAAGATCACCAAGCGGGAGTTCCTGGACCGCTCGTCCAAGTGGGCCGTCGGCGGCATCACGGCGGCCGCGCTGCTGGACATGATGAGCCCGAACTACGCCCTGGCCGAGCAGGTGTCGTTCAACGACCCGGACATCCTGGCGCAATACGTGACCTATGCTTCGCCCAACGGCACCGGCGAGGTGCGCGGCTACCTGGTGCGGCCCTCCGGCGCCGAGGGGCGGCTGCCGGGCGTGCTGGTGGTGCACGAGAACCGCGGGCTGAACCCCTACATCAAGGACGTGGCGCGGCGCGCCGCCAAGGCCGGCTTCATGGCGCTGGCGCCGGACGGCCTGACCTCGGTGGGCGGCTATCCCGGCAACGACGCCGAGGGGCGCGAACTGCAGCGCACCATCGACGGCGAGAAGCTGATGAACGACTTCTTCGCCGGCTTCGAGCACCTGGCCGGGCGCGACGATTCCACCGGCAAGGTCGGCGCCGTCGGCTTCTGCTACGGCGGCGGGGTGTGCAACGCCCTGGCGGTGGCCTACCCCGAGCTCGCCGCCTCGGTGCCGTTCTACGGCCGCCAGGCCGCGGCGGCGGACGTGCCGCGCATCCAGGCGCCGCTGCTGCTGCACTACGCCGGGCTGGACGAGCGCATCAACGCCGGCTGGCCGGAGTACGAAGCCGCCCTGAAAGCCCACGGCAAGACCTACGAGGCGCACATCTATCCGGAGGTGAACCACGGCTTCCACAACGATTCGACGCCGCGCTACGACGAGGCGGCGGCCGAGCTGGCCTGGACGCGCACCATCGACTGGTTCAACCGGTACCTGCCCGCATAGAGGCCGCGTCCCTCTGCCCGCCCTCCCCCAATGCCGGGGGAGGGCCTGGGCCGGCCCGCCGGCGGGCCTGATCTTTGCCGTCGACGCGATATACCTGGCGGTATATCAAGCCACCACGGAGACGGCGGACGGAACACGGAGATGGTGAAGCCCTTCAGACTGGCGCTGGCGCAGTCGCCCGGCGAACTGGCGGGCCCGCGCGCAAGGCTCGACTGGCTGGCGGCGACGCTGGCCGACCTGAGCCTTAGGGAAAAGGGCGCCGGAGGCGCCGACCTGCTGGTGCTGCCGGAGAGCTTTCTCTGCGGCTACAACATCGGCGCGGCGGTGCACGACCACGCCGAGGCGGCCGACGGCCCCTTCGCGCGCGAGATTGCCGCGCTGGCGGCGCGCTTCGGCATCGCCGTGCTCTACGGCTTCGCCGAGCGCGCCGAGGGGCGCCTCTACAATGCGGCGCAGTGCTTCGGGCCGGACGGCGCGCGCCTGGGCGGGCACCGCAAGCTGGCCATCCCGCCGGGCTTCGAGACCGGCTACTTCACCGCCGGCGCCGGCTGCCGCCTGTTCGAGCTGGGCGGCGTGAAGATCGCCATCCTGATCTGCTACGACTCGGAGTTCACCGAGCCGATGCGCCACGTCGCCGGCCTCGGCGCCGAGCTTGTCGCAGTGCCGACGGCGCTGTCGGCCGAGTGGGACTGGGTCGCCCGCACCATGCTGCCGACCCGCGCCTACGAGAACGGCCTGTTCCTCGCCTATGCCAACCACGCCGGCGAGGAGAACGGCCTGGCCTACCTGGGCGCCAGCTTCATCGCCGCGCCCGACGGCCGCGAACTGGCGCGCGCCGGGGCCGGCCCGGAGGTGCTGATCGCCGAGATCGACCCGGCGCGGGTGGCGGCAGCGCGGGCCCGCCTGCCCTATCTGAAGGACCGCGCGAGCCTGCGCCTGGAGGGCGAACCGGCCGCCGGCTGACCGCCAAGCCTCCCCCATAAGATGAGTTGTCTCTGTCAAGGCGGAATGCAACCTTGAGCGGTGCCAACCTCTCGCGATCGCCGACGAGGGGGCGAAAACCGGGAGATGCAGCATGGCAACGGCAAGAATCATGGAGCAGATCAGCCACGTCGTGCTGCTGATGCTGGAAAACCGCTCGCTCGACAACCTGCTGGGCTGGCTCTACGACGGCGTGCCGCCGCCGCAGCGCATCGTGCCGGCGGGGTCCGGGGCGGCCTTCGACGGCGTCGCCGGGCGCGACTGCTTCAACGAGTTCGAGGGCCGCAAGCTGCCGGTGACCCGGGGCACCGAGCAGGCGGCCCAGCCGCTGCGGGTGCCGCGGCTGGACCCCAACGAACCCTTCGACCATGTCACGGTGCAGCTCTTCGCCGACGCCAAGGGCAAGATGCCCAAGCCGCTGCCGCCGGGCACGCCGGCGCCGATGAAGGGCTTCGCCTACGACTTCGATTCCGTCTACGAGAGCTGGGCCGAGCTGGGCGAGGTCATGGGCGCCTACCGGCGCGAACAGCTGCCGGCCCTGGGCGGCCTGGCGCGCGCCTATGCCGTCAGTGACCGCTGGTTCTCCTCGGTGCCGACGCAGACCAACCCGAACCGCGCCTTCTCCCTGTGCGGCACCTCGCTGGGGCGGGTGAAGAACCTGCACGAGACGGCGGTCGAGCAGTTCCAGACCAAGACCCTGTGGAACGCCCTGCCGCCGGACTTCAGCTGGGGCATCTATTACAAGGACCTCTGGACCGACGGCAAGTGCTTCACCGAATACACCTTCCCGCAGATCGACGTAGCGCGGAAGGCGGCCCGCTTCGGCGAGATCGACACCATGGACATGTTCTTCACGCGGGCCAAGGGCGGCATGCTGCCGGCCTTCACCTACATCGAGCCGGCCTGGGGCTACGGCAAGGGCCTGCCCGATACCTTCATCGGCAAGCAGGGCGACGACTACCACCCGCCGACCTGGGTCGGCCCCGGCGAGGCCTTCGTGAACGCGGTCTACGACGCGCTGACCAGCAACGCCATCGCCTGGTCCAAGACGCTGTTCATCGTCACCTTCGACGAGCACGGCGGCACCTACGACCACGTCGACCCGGGCTGGGGCGCGGTGAAGCCGGACCAGCACAGCGGGCCCAACGGCTTCCAGTTCGACCGCTACGGCGTGCGCGTGCCGACGGTGATGGCCTCGCCCTACATCCCCGCCGGCACGGTGTTCCGCGCGGAGACCGACAGCAAGCATCCCTACCCCTACGACCACACCTCGCTGATCGCCAGCATCCTGAAGTGGCGCGGCATCGACCCGGCCGGCGCCGGCCTGGGCAAGCGCGTCGCCGTGG
Organism: Kiloniellaceae bacterium; assembly: GCA_036781105.1. Taxonomy (GTDB): domain Bacteria; phylum Pseudomonadota; class Alphaproteobacteria; order Kiloniellales; family Kiloniellaceae; genus Pelagibius. Next base: position 5,306 of record DAIQBR010000102.1, on the reverse strand, counting down.
CGCCGACCTTCGAATCGGTACTGAGCGACACGGCGCGCTCCGACGTGCCGCACTTCAAGGTGACGCCGGACTACGCCGAGCAGGGCGGCGGCGCGACCGACTTCGCAAACGCCGAGGGCGTCCCCATCCCGATCGTCAAGCAGGCCGTCGACGACGGCGGCAGCGTGGAAGACATCGAAGCGCGGCTGCGCGCCTGGAAGGCGGAACACGGCGGCGGGTGAGCTGTGCGGCGCGGGGGTAGCGGCGGCCCGCCCCTCGTCCTCCTGCCTGCGCGAAGCCGGAGCGGCTTCGCTTCGGCAAAGGCAGG